>JAJQDK010000056.1 GCA_021202245.1 Clostridiales bacterium | reverse complement strand
CAGACGACGCATAACACATCATCCTCTTCGCTTGAGGATCTGATGTCACACAACCCCCACACAAGCGAGGACAAACTACCCGATATAAAGCGTGGAGGTGAAAGCCGCGGCTACAGCCGCAGAGGTAACGGCAACGGCAGAAAATAAAATTATATGAATGGAGGTATATTTATGAAAATTACCTACACAGCAAGAAAGGTTAACCTAAAGGATAACTTTAAAGAAAGAGTTGAAAAGAAGCTTCGCAAATTTGACAAGCTTTTTTCTCAGGAGGCAGTTGCCAACGTGGTGGTTACTCTTGAAAAAAATCGCCAGACGGTGGAGGTTACAATCAAGGACCACGCCCTTATTTTCCGTGCCGAAAGCACGATGGCTGAAATGAACGACGCTCTTGATAAGGTTACCGATATTCTTATGCGCCAGATTCATAAGAATAAAACCAGACTCTCAAAGAAAATCAAATCGGGCAGTCTTGATGATTTTATTGTTGAAAATGCCCTTCCGGAAGCAGAACCCGAGGACGATGAATATAAAGTTGTTCGCAAAAAACACGTTATCATTAAACCCATCACCGTGGATGAGGCTATACTTGAAATGAATATGGTCAATCATAACTTCTTTATGTTTACCAATGCCGACAGCGGAGAGGTCAACGTTGTTTACAAGCGCGCAAACGGCGACTACGGCTTGATTGAGCCGTCATTTGAATAAGAAGCATTGGCGGCTTTTCTGCGTTTGAAACGGAGCTTTATGCTGGCTTAATTAAAAATAATATAAAGGGTATCGGCTGTCCGATGCCCTTTTTTACGGAGGATAATATGGAACTAAGGTTTTCTGTACCCTGCATATTCGGGCTTGAAGGACTGTGCGCAAACGAGCTTAGATTTCTCGGGATTGAAAACGTATCAGCCGAGAACGGCAGAGTTGTGTTCAGCGGTGATTACCGCACAATGGCAAGGGCGAACATCAACTCCCGCTTTGCGGAGCGTATTCAAATTTTGCTTGCTGAATTTGAAGCACATTCTTTTGACGAATTGTTTGAAAATGTAAAAATAATTCCGTGGGAGAATTTTATTTCAGCCGATGAGGCTTTTCCCGTTAAGGGCAGGTGCCTTGATTCCGATTTAAAGAGCGTTCCCGACTGCCAGAAAATAATCAAAAAAGCAGCTGCAACCCGACTCTCTCAGAAATATATGCTTCCGTGGCTTGAGGAAACAGGCTCGCTTCATCAGATACAGTTTCTTATCATAAAAAACAGAGTCAGCATTATGCTCGACACCTCCGGAGCCGGACTTCACAAGAGGGGATACCGAGCAAATTCTAATGAGGCTCCAATCAAAGAAACGCTTGCTGCCGCTATGGTTGAGCTGTCAAGGGTGCGTTCAAATCATTTTGTGGTTGACCCTATGTGCGGCAGCGGTACAATACTTATAGAAGCTGCCTCCAAGGCGCTCAATATTGCGCCCGGGCTTAACCGATACTTTGCCTGCGAAAAATGGAATTGTGTTCCTAAATCGGTGTTTGAAGAGGAACGCAGGCTCGCCGAATCCAAAATCAAAAACAACTGCGACTTTCGAGCCGAGGGATATGATATAGACGAAATATCTCTTGACACAGCCCGCAAAAACGCCGAAATAGCCGGTGTTGCCGACAGAATTACTTTCAAAAACAGAGATATTTGTGACTTTGAACTGTCCGAGGGCTGCCAAACAGTAATTACCAATCCGCCCTACGGAGAGCGCCTGCTCGACGTTAAGTCCGCCGAGCGGCTGTATAAGATAATGGGGGAGAAATTTGTCAGGGAAAAGGGAAAGAGCTATTCAGTTATCAGTCCCGATGATGATTTTGAAAAAATATTCGGCAGAAAAGCCGACAAAAGAAGAAAAATGTATAACGGTACCTTGAAATGTCAGCTCTATATGTATTTTAAGTGAATATTACAAAATTGTAATAAAAATTTATATACAGTTGTGATATACTTATTAAGTCAGAGTTATTTTAAAAGGAATGAATTTTATGTCAGGACATAACAAATGGAGTACGATTAAACAGAAAAAGGGTAAAAATGACGCTGCAAGGGCAAAGGTATTTACCAAAATAGGCAGAGAGCTTGCCGTTGCAATCAAAGAGGGCGGCAGCGCCGACCCCACGGTCAATTCAAAGCTGAAGGACTGCATTGCAAAGGCCAAGGCTGCAAATGTGCCCAACGACAACATTGAGCGCATAATTAAAAAGGCGGCTAATGACAGCGACTCAACAAACTACGAGTCTGTTACATACGAGGGATACGGCCCGAGCGGTGTAGCCGTAATCGTTGAAGCACTTACCGATAACCGCAACAGAACAGCCGGAGAGGTAAGACATTACTTTGATAAGTTCGGCGGCAATATGGGCACACAGGGCTGCGTAAGCTTTATGTTCTCACAAAAGGGAGTTCTTGTTGTTGAGCGTGAGGAGCTTGAAAAGGACGAGGATGCCGTTATGGAGGATGCGCTTGAATGCGGCGCTTCCGATTTTGAAGCAGACGAGGACGTATTTACTATATACACCGAACCATCCGATTTCAGCGGAGTAAGAGAGGACCTTGAAAAGCTCGGCTATAGCTTTGTTTCCGCAGAGCTTGAAATGGTACCTGACACCTACACAAAGCTTGAGGACGAGGCTGTTGCGGAAAAAATGCAGAAGATGCTCGATATGTTCGATGATAATGATGATATTCAGAACGTATGGCATAATTGGGAAATGGACTAAGCTGCAAAATCAGACAAAATTCAAAACAGGACTGTATCATTATCCGATACAGTCCTGTTTTTGTTTGTTTTTTACCTTCGTGCTTTTCGGGATATCAAAACAAGGTCCCTGTTGTCAACGGCTCCGTCAAGATTATAATCCGCCAATACCATGAAAGCACCGTCCAAATCCGTTAAATTCAAAAGGTAATTTATCATCTTAGTTTCATCGTTTTGCTTTACGTTTCCTTCGCCCGTTATATCGCCGATTACCAAAATCGTGTACGCCTTGCCGTCAAGCTCAACGGTCTGTCCCGTCTTAATTTTACCGCTTGTAACGGTGTCGCCGCCGCTTTTGACTGTAACCGATTCATCAAAGCTGTTTTTAAAGACGCTGACCGTCGTTCCGCTTTCAATTCCGTACATAATGCCGTCGGCTGTGGTCTTGTATATATTTGACCCGTCCACGGTTATATTGTAAATTACAGCGGAGCTTTCGGCATTGTCAGCCTGTGAGCTTTCGCTGCCCGACGAGGAGGTACCGAGGTCTGAGGAATAGCTCTTAAATTCACTTTCTGAAACGGCTGTGTAATTATAATCGCTGCCGAGATAAGCGGTTTTGTCCTTATAGGAAGCAATCAGCTTTATATCGCTGCCGGTGCTGTAATATTCGTTTGCGTTTGAACCTACCTTTGCAAGCTTTATCGTGCTGCCGGAGCAGTATTTTATATTGCCGTTGCTTACGGTGATTTTATCTGCTTGTGATTGGCTTACATATATGTTTGATTTTCCGTCAAGAGAGATCAGGGAGTTGCAGTCGGTTGAAATCCAGCCTGCGCCTGCGCTGCATACTGTGCTTCCGCTTTTGATTTTTGTGCAGAACGAAGAGGAGGTGCCCGATATACGGTAAATTGAGCCGTCGTCTAAAATTACATATGTATTTGAGTTGTTGTTGAAAATCTCAACTGCATTCTGGGAAAACTTATAGCTGCAATAATGGCTTCCGTCTGTATTGTATGCCGAAACATAGGCGTAATTGCTGTCTGTTTTAATAAAGTATATCCTTCCGTCCGAAACCGAAAAGCTCTCATCGGCAATGCTTGACAGACTGTCAAAATAGTAATAATCGCATTTTCCACTGTCCGTATTCATTTGCACCACCGCATATTTGTATGAGGTGGTGTTTGCGTTCCTCGTGTACAGGGCGCAGGTGTATTTGCCGTTTTGACACAACGATTTAATTTTGCCGTCCACAGCAAGGTATCTGCTTTGGTAATCGGGCAGCATTTTTACGGAATAGACGGTATTATTTGCAGTTCCGTAGGCAAAAGCACCCGAATCACAGCTGTAGCAGGCAACAGTTTTGCAGCTTGCAAGTATGCTTGCATTATATGCGGTTGCGGCATAGCCGTGCAGAGTTGAAGAGCAAATGCAAATCAACGCAGCAAGAGCTACTGACAGTATTCTTTTCATTTTATCCACCTGCTGTAAGTGCTTTTTAAATAAGAAAGCTGCCCTATTCAGCAAATCTTACGCAAAAGCGCATTACTAAAACCGAAAAACGCAGGGGCAACAACGAAAACCGCTGCTGCCCCGATAATTGTATTTAATCGTCAGAATCGACCTTTGTGTATTCAAGACCGTCAATTGACAAAGTATCGCCGTCAAATGAATAATAAAGCTCGGTAGAAATTTCTTCGCCTGCATAGTATGTAAGCGTAATAGTGCTGTCGTCATAGGTGTAAACGCAGTCAATGTATTGTATATCCGCCGTGTTTATCGTAGCAGTGCCGTCATCTCTGAATTCATAGGTCAAATAATAAATATAGTCGTTTTCGTCTGATTCCTCCCAAGAGCCTGTCAGCTTATCGTTCGGCTCAAAATCATCGGGAACCTCAAGCTCGGGAATTTTGATTGAAGCGCTTGTAAGCTCCAGAGATTGGTCATAATATGTATTGGTCAGAGTCAGCGTCCTGCCGGTAAAGGCATTGCCCTCTACGGAATACGCAAGCGTACCCTGAAGAACATTAGTTATGTTAATCGTAATGCTCTTTGTGTCCTCCTCGCTGTCGTCATCACTGTCCTCGTCATCGGAGATTGTGTAGGTGCCCACCTGCTTAAGAGTGCCGATATGGAAGGTGGCGGTGCCGTCGTTATCAAAGGAAAGATAGTTGCTCACAGCTTCGTCTGCGGAAGCCTCGTCTGCTGTTGAGGTGTTCTCAATTTCCCAAGCTCCGACTATACTTGTATTAAAGAAGCATTTATACACAAGAAAGCCCAACAAAACAACCACCAAACAGCAAAACGCAACAATAATAGGCTTTTGGAGTGTTATTTTCTCTTTTTGCCCGCTCTGTTGTGTCTGTGTGTTTTGAACATCCTGCTCGGTGTCTTCGTTTTCAGCTTCATCCGTACTGTCGGAAACGGAGGCTGTAATGTCTTGCGCTGCCTCAGTTTCGTCAGTTTCATCAGTTTTAACCGTATCTGTGTCGGAATCCGTAATCTTTTCGGGTTCAAGCTCTGCGCCCGAAAAATCTTTATTTTCGTCCAACTGTGATACCTCCTTATTATATTATACCTATATAATACTATATTTCAAAGCATAAATCAACAGTTTTTGCGATGATTAAAAGCTTTGAATAAAAAGTTATTACAGTTTTGTAATAACTCCATTGTCAAACAGTCATATCGGTGCTATAATGCTGTTAGCTGAATAAGACGGCAGCTCATTAAGCCGGCGCCGCCGAAAGAACGTAAACAACTTACAGAAGCTTTGAAGGGAAGGAATATAAATGATAAGGTCAATGACCGGCTTCGGAAGATGTGAAACTACAATCAACGGCCGTGAAATTACTGTTGAAATAAAAAGCGTAAATCATCGTTATTTTGAATTTTCGTGCCGCACACCGAGGGGATACGGCTTTCTTGACGACAGGCTTAAGAGCTTTGTCAATTCTCAGGTGTTCCGGGGCAAGGTTGATGTGTTCGTTTCAATTACCTCCTCCGATGAAGCTCCGTCCGAGGTAACGGTAAATCATCAGCTTGTTTCAGGCTACCTCAACGCTATGAAGGAAATTTCCGATACATACGGACTTGAAAACGACGCAACGGTTGTTTCGCTTTCACGCTTTCCCGATGTTTTCACTATTCATAAGGCTCCCGAGGATGAGGAGCAGATAACAGCCGATGTCCTTTCGGCAGCGCAGACGGCGCTTGACTCGTTCCTCTCTATGAGAGAAGCTGAGGGTGCCAAGATGAAAGCCGACGTTTTGAGCAGAGCGGAAACCATTCTCTCAATCGTTGCCGAGGTTGAAGTCCGTTCGCCTCAAACTGTTACGGAGTACGAAAACCGCCTGCTTGAAAAAATCAGGCAGACCCTTTCCGACAACGACGTCAAAATTGACGAGCAGAGAGTGCTGACCGAGGTTGCCGTGTTCTCAGACAAGGTTGCTGTTGCCGAGGAAACCGTCAGGCTCCGCAGTCATTTTGACCAGCTTGTAAAATTTCTTGAATATGACGAGCCGGTGGGCAGAAAAATCGACTTTATCATTCAGGAGATGAACCGTGAGGCAAATACAATCGGCTCCAAGGTTCAGGATGCCGAGCTTGCCCATATGGTGGTGGATATAAAAAGCGAGATTGAAAAAATCCGTGAACAGGTGCAGAATATAGAGTAAGAGGTTTTATATGAAGCTTATAAATATAGGATTCGGCAATCTTGTCAGCTTAGACAAGGTGGTTGCGGTTGTTGCTCCGGACTCCGCTCCGGTCAAAAGAATCGTGCAGGAGGCAAAGTCCAACGGTATGCTGATTGACGCTACCTGCGGACGAAAATGCAAGGCGGTTTTGGTTGCGGAGGACAATCACGTTATTTTGTCCGCAATTTCGTGTGAAGCCATTCAAAACAGATCAGAGGAAAGCGAGGAAGAGAAGGGTGAGTAACAAAAAGAGGGGAACCTTTGTTCTGTATTCGGGCTCATCGGGTGTAGGCAAGGGCACCATAATGGCGGAGCTTTTAAAGCGCGACCCGAGCATCAGGCTTTCGGTGTCCAACACCACCCGTTCTCCGCGCGAGGGTGAAATTGACGGCGTACACTATAATTTTGTGACCAAGGAGCAGTTTAAAAAGCTGATTGACGAGGACGGCTATCTTGAATATGCGCAATACTGCGACAACTATTACGGTACGCCTAAAAAGCAGGTGGAGGATTTGCTCAACGAGGGCTATAATGTGTTCCTTGAAATTGAGGTTCAGGGAGCCCTGCAAATTATGGCTAAATATCCCGACGTTCTCAGCATTTTTATTTTGCCCACTTCAATAGAATCGCTCAACAGGCGGCTTCACCGCAGAGGTACCGAGAGCGAGGAAACCATAAACGAACGCCTTGCACAGGCGCAGAGAGAGCTTACCTATAAGGACCGCTACAAATATAACGTCGTAAATGACGACCTTGATGCTGCGGTAAATGAGGTCCTTGATATTCTTCACAAGGAAGCTTCAAATAATTTAAATCTCAGCTAAGCAATTTACTGTTCAAATAAGGGGCTTGCCCTAAGTTAATAAATAAAATTAAGAGTTAATAAGGAGAATTATAATTATGCACAGAGTAGATGTTGACGAGTTATTCGCAGGAAAGCAAAGCAAATACGCACTTGTAGTAGGTGTTTCAAAGAGAGCAAGGCAGATTACCAAAACATTTGAGGACGAGGAAATTATCACCGACGAAAAGCCTGTTTTGATTGCTATTGACGAGATTAAAAATCATGAAATAAATATTCTTGAGCCCGACGAAGATGAGCTCTGATTTAATCGTAAGGGTTGCGCTTGAAAATACTAAATTTTCGTTTGACAAGTCCTTTGATTACAGCGTTCCCGACAATCTTCGAAAAAGCGCCGTCCCCGGAGTGAGAGTGCTTGCCCCGTTCGGCAGAGGCAACAGAAAGCGGCAGGGCATTATAATGTCCGCCGAATATTCAGATACGGTGAGCAAAAGCTTAAAGAGCATTTTAAAGGTGCTTGACGATTCGCCCGTGCTTTCCGAGGAAATGCTGAAAACGGCTGAATTTATGAAGGAGCATTATTTTTGCACTCTGTATGATGCTGTAAAAACAATGCTTCCCGCCGGCATTAACTACAGAATTACCACGCTCTACGGAGTTAAGGACTCCGGCAGCTTTGACGAAAGCAGTCTTGACGATGAGCAAAGGCGAATTTATGATTACCTGTTCACACGCCGCAGAGCGGTAAGGTCTGACGTTATTACGGACGCCTTCGGCTTTGACAATACAGGCGTGCTTGACGATATGGTGTCAAAGGGCGCATTGTACAAGTCGGACGAAACCTTTCGCAGGGTAGCTGATGCAGTTGCCAAAATGGCAGCTCCCGCACCGGGAGTCAGCGCCGAAAACGTCAGGCTCACACCGAAGCAGCAGAGCGTTTATGAGCTTATTGAGCTTACCGGAGGTATTTCCGTAAAAGAGGTTTGCTATTTCACGGGAGTTACAGCGGCGGTTATTGATGCTCTTCACAAAAAGAACCTCATCTATTTTTATGATGAAGAGGTTTTCAGAATTGAAAACAGGGCAAAGGATATAACCGTTCCTCCGATTACTCTTTCGCCGGAGCAGCAAAAAGCGTGCGATTCTCTGTACAGAGAATATACGGACGAAAAGCCTCACACAAGCCTGCTCTACGGCGTAACCGGTTCGGGAAAGACAAGCGTTTTTATCAAGTTGATTGAAAAGGTAATTGATGATGACAGGGGCATAATAGTTATGGTGCCCGAAATCTCCCTGACTCCCCAGTTTGTTGAAATATTTTCCAAACGCTTCGGCGATAAGATTGCTGTTTTCCACAGCGCGCTTTCGCTCGGAGAAAGGCTTGATGAGTACAAGAGAGTCAAAAAGGGGATTGCTAAAATCGTTATAGGCACCCGCAGCGCAGTGTTTGCGCCGTTTGAAAATATCGGGCTGATAATTATGGATGAGGAGCAGGAATACAGCTACAAGTCCGAAAGCAATCCACGCTATCATGCGCGTGAAATTGCCAAATTCAGGTGCGGACAAAGCAACGGTCTGCTTGTACTCAGCTCGGCAACGCCGAGTGTGGAAACCTTTTACTACGCCCAAAACAGCAGATATTCAATAAACGTGCTTCCGAAGCGCTACGGTACGGCAACCTTGCCCGATATAGTAATTGCCGATATGAATACAGAAATGCAGAACGGCAACACCTCGGGCTTTTCGGAGGTATTGCTGCAAAACCTTGAATACAATCTTGAGCACGGCAGACAGTCCATCCTTTTGCTCAACAGGAGAGGTCACAACACCTTTGTCACCTGCCGATTTTGCGGAGAGCCGGTCACCTGCCCGAACTGCTCAATTTCTCTGACATATCACAGCAAAAACAACCGTCTGATGTGTCATTACTGCGGATATTCCATACCATACACCGATGAGTGCCCTACCTGCCACAGCAAAAATCTGCGTTTCGGCGGTACCGGAACTCAAAAGGCGGAGAAGGATATTTCCGAGATTTTCCCAGAGGCGAGAATTTTGCGTATGGATGCGGATACAACCTCGTCTAAGTCATCGTATGAAAAGATGATTTTTTCCTTTTCAAACGGCGATTATGATATACTTGTCGGCACGCAAATGGTAGCAAAGGGTCTTGACTTTCCCAATGTAACTCTTGTGGGAGTACTCAATACCGACCATATGCTCTATGCCGACGATTACCGCAGCTATGAGCGTTCGTTCTCACTGCTTACTCAGGTTGTGGGCAGAAGCGGAAGGGGAAAGTCAAAGGGTATGGCTGTTATTCAGTCCTATACTCCCGAAAACCAGATTATTTCCATGGCGGCAAAGCAGGATTACGCTGCTTTTTACAATACGGAAATTAACATTCGCAAGGCAATGCTGTATCCGCCGTTTGCAGATATTTGTCTGATAGGCTTTGTCGGAGAGAATCAGTCGGCAACGCTGAATGCGGCAAGAGAATTTTTAAAATCATTTGCAGAGCTTGCCGGCAGCAAATATCCCGACTTGCCCTTACGTGTTCTCGGACCGTCGCCTGCGCTTGTGGTTAAGGTGAGCAATAAGTTCAGATATAAATTGATTATAAAATGCAAAAATAACCGTAAATTCAGAAGTCTGCTGTCAACGCTTCTGATTTACTTCGGAAAAAATAAAGAATTTGCCAATGTGACTGTGTATGCGGATATGAATGCATTTGTATGTTGATGTGATGAAAGGAAATGGTAAAACTATGGCAATCAGAAACATTGTTAAAGAGGGCGACGATATTCTCACAAAAAAATGCAGAACTGTCGAAAAATTCGACTCTCGGCTCGCTGTTTTGCTTGACGATATGGCTGAAACTCTTCACCTTGCAAAGGGCGCAGGTCTTGCGGCGCCTCAGGTAGGTATTTTAAAAAGAGCTGTCGTTATAGATATAGGCGAGGGAGTGATAGAGCTTGTAAACCCCAAAATCATTGCTTACAGCGGCAATCAGGAATCTGTAGAGGGCTGTCTGTCCTGTCCCGGAGATTGGGGCATTACCCGCCGTCCCGATTACGTCAGGGTAAAGGCCCAGGACAGAAACGGCAAGGAATTTGTCATAGACGGCAGAGATTTGCTTGCAAAGGCTTTTTGTCACGAGCTTGACCACCTTGATGGCATAATTTTCAAGCAGAAGGTCATAAGATTTCTTACTCCGGATGAGATAGAAAAATTAGGATAGCCCTCGCTTTGTTCTTATAACTTATGCAAAGATGACCCCCGCCTCTAAGGCGGCGGGCGCCATTCGTCATTTCAGAGGGAGTTGTAATCTCCCACTGAAACACTGAGGAGCTAACGCTCCCCTTTGCAAGCTGCAATATATTGCAAGCTCTGTTTCAAGCGGGCTTGACAGAGCGTTGCTCCGATTTAAATACGAACCTACAAAATATATTCAAAATTCAACATAATTGATGCTTTGAGGAAATAATATGAATGTTATCTATATGGGCACACCCGATTTTGCGGTGCCTGCGCTGAAAGCGCTTTCGGCTTCAAAACATACGGTTTCAGCTGTATTTACACAGCCCGACAAGCCGAGAGGCAGAAAAATGATTTTAACGCCGCCCGAAGTAAAGGTATGCGCAAACGATTTAAATATCCCCGTCTACCAACCCGAAACCCTTAAGGACGGCAAGGCGCTTGATATTATTAACAGCTACAGTCCCGATGTAATTGTTGTGGCTGCCTACGGCAAAATTTTGCCCAAAGAGGTGCTTGACGCCCCCAAATACGGCTGCGTCAATATTCACGGCTCGCTGCTGCCGAAATACCGCGGCGCGGCTCCCATTCAACAGGCGGTGTTAAACGGCGAAAAAATAACGGGAGTTACGGCAATGATTATGGACGTCGGGCTTGATACGGGCGACATACTTATGATTCGTCAAACCGAAATAGGCGAGGACGAAACCTCGGGCGAGCTGTTTGACCGTTTGGCTGTGCTTGGCGGCGAGCTTATTTTAAAAACCCTATCTGCGCTTGAAGACGGCTGCATTACTCCCCTGAAGCAAGACGAAAATTTTGCAACATACACCTCAAAGATTGACAAGTCGTATTGCCCGATTGATTTTTCTAAGAGCGCAAATGAGGTTCACAATCAGGTCAGAGGATTAAATCCCCAACCGGCAGCACTAACAAAAATCAACTGCAAAAACGTCAAAATTTATAAAACGAAAATCTGCAAAAAATGCGGTAAGCCCGGCACGGTGCTCGATACAAATCCCTTAACGGTGGCGTGCGGCACAAATTCTGTTGAGATTCTTGAGCTTCAGCCGGAGGGCAAAAAGCGTATGGCAGCTTCTGCGTTTATTGCGGGGCATAATATAAATCAGGGCGATGTAATAGGATGATTCGGAAGGAAGATTTCAATGATGTACTTTTATGGATTTGATTGGACATATATTGTATTTATAGTGCCGTGTATAATAATCACGCTTATATGCCAAATTAACGTAAAATCCACCTTTTCCAAGTATTCAAAAATCAGAAATTCACGCAATATGACAGGCGCACAGGCGGCTGAATACGTCCTCAGGCATAACGGTGTAACCGGAGTCAGAATAGAGCGGGTATCCGGCAGCCTTTCCGATCACTTTGACCCTCGCACAAATGTAATCAGATTATCGGATAGCGTTTACAACAACGCTTCCGTTGCTGCGGTGGGCGTTGCCGCTCACGAGGCAGGTCACGCCGTACAGCACGCTCAGAACTATTTGCCCAATAAAATAAGAGGGGCAATACTTCCCGCAGCACAGGTCGGTTCTAAATTGAGCTGGATTTTTATAATATTAGGACTTTGCTTTACCCAAAGGGTCGGATACACTCTGCTTTATATCGGCATCATCTTGTTTTCGCTCTCGGTGCTGTTCACAATAGCTACTCTGCCCGTTGAGTTTAACGCTTCAAAGCGGGCGCTTGAATGTATCAGAAGCTCCGATTTGCTCTTCGGTGAGGAATACAAGGGTGCCAAAAGAACGCTTCAGGCGGCTGCAATGACCTATGTTGCATCGGCGCTCACGGCAATTATGCAGCTTTTGCGTCTTGTCCTTATTGCAGGCAGAAGAAAAAATTAACGGAGTATCAGTCAATGTCCAACCCACGTTTTACGGCATTTAATGTGCTTTATAAAATTGAAAATGACAACGCTTATTCCAATATTGCGCTGAATAATGCGCTTAAATCCGACAGGCTTAATCCGCTTGACTCATCGTTTGCTTCCACTCTTGTATACGGAGTGCTCGAACGGCAGATTACGCTTGATTATATTCTCAGACAGTATTCTAAAATTCCTATAAGGAAAATTGAGCTTAAAACAAAAATTATTCTCCGCCTCGGAATTTTACAGCTTCTGTTTATGGATAAGGTGCCCGAAAGCGCTGCGGTCAACGAGAGCGTTAATCTCGCTAAAAAGCTAAAGCTTCAAAAATCTTCGGGCTTTGTCAACGGCGTATTGAGAAGCATAACAAGGGCAGAGGTAAAATACACTCTTCCCGACAAGAGCGACAAGATAAGATATTATGCAATAAAATATTCGTGCCCTCAGGAGCTTGTAGCTCTGTGGCTTAATTCTTACGGAGAATTAAATACAGAGGAACTTTTAAAAAATCTCAACGGCAGATCTAAAATCTGCGCCAGAGTAAATACTCTCAAAACAGACAAGGAGTCGCTGAAAAACGAGCTTTCCTCGCAAAATGTCACTACTTCCGATATCCCTTTCCTTGAAAACGCTCTCTATCTTGAGAACACCGGCTCAATCGAACGGCTCAAGTCCTATTTGAGCGGTAAATTCCACATTCAGGACGCTTCTTCCCAGCTTTGCATAGCGGCGTTAGCACCCAAGCCTCGGCAAACGATGATTGATGTCTGCGCAGCGCCGGGCGGAAAGTCCTTTACCGCAGCGGAGTATATGAACGACCGGGAAAAAATTTTTTCCTGCGATTTGTACGAACACAAGCTGAAGCTTATTGAATCGGGTGCACGCAGGCTAGGCATAAAAAGCACGGTCACCCTCAGGCGTGATGCTTCACAGTCCGATATCAAGCTTCCGATTGCCGACCGGATTTTGTGTGACGTTCCCTGCAGCGGTCTCGGAATTTTATCCCGAAAGCCTGAAATCCGCTACAAGGATAATATAATTGACAACAGTCTGCCCGATTTGCAGTATAAAATCCTGTGTCAAAGCTCGCAATATCTTGCAAACGGGGGCAGACTTGCATATTCCACCTACACGCTTAACCCTGAAGAAAACAACAAAATTACCGAACGCTTTCTTGAAGAGCATCCCGATTTTTACGGAATCGACTTAAATTTGCCCAAGGAAATAAGCCGTGCATATGACGAAAAGCCCTGTGAAATTACTCTTATGCCCCACACATCGGTCACGTACGGCTTTTACTTTGATTTATTCGGAAAGAGGGTTTTCTTTTGAATACGCTTACAGACATATAATAAGTGCCTCTTTCGGAG
>JAJQDK010000099.1 GCA_021202245.1 Clostridiales bacterium | reverse complement strand
CTCATTTCCGTACTTTTTGCACTCGTCAAATATATTAAGCAGGGTGTCGGGAGTATCGGTTATATCATGAACGCAGTAAGCGTTATCCCAGATGATTCTGAAATCCTTTGCGGCAGGCTTTAGGGCGGCAAATCGCTTAACGGTTTCATCGCTGTAGGTAATGCCCTGAGGATTTGAGTATTTCGGAACGCACCATATGCCCTTGATAGAATCGTCCTCGGCAACAAGGCTTTCAATCATATCCATATCGGGGCCGTTTTCGGTCATAGGTACGGGAATCATTTCAAAATCATAGTACTGAGTTATTCCGAAGTGACGGTCGTAGCCGGGAGCGGGACATAAAAACTTTCTGTTTTTAACCTCATACCACGGCCTGCAGCCGGGAGCAATCGGCTTTGTCATCATACAGGAAATTGTATCAAACATCATATTAAGGCTTGAGTTTCCGCCGACAATTACGTTTTGATAATCCACACCGAGGATATCGCTGAAAAGCTTTCTGCACTCTTCTATGCCCTCAAGTATGCCGTAGTTACGGCAATCCATAGCGTCGATGCCCACAAAGTCGGAATCGCTTTTCAGAACATCAAGCATAGGCAGTGAGAGGTCAAGCTGTTCTTTTCCGGGCTTTCCCCTTGCCATATTTAAATTCAAGCCCTTTCCCTTTACGTCCTCGTACTTTGACAAAAGAGTTGAATATTCCTTTTCTATCTGCTCTTTACCGCACTTCAAATAGTTCATTTTGCCGTCTCCTTTTAAAATAATTGCAAAATTTACTTTATTTTACCTGTATATTGTACTACATACGCAGATAAAATGCAAGTCTTTTTTTTAAACTTGCATTTTCAGATACACAAAAAACAACAGACTTACGCAGTGCTTTTTGTACAAAGTTCGTAAGTCTGTTTGTATTTTTAGATTTTTTGTTTTTTATTTATCCGATTGCCGCTTAATCAATGTCACTCAATCAATAGTATTGATAGTAATAATAGCTTCGTTTGCTCTTCTTTTGACTTAAGGTGGAGCCGACCTCAATTAAGCCGAGTATTTTTAAATCAGCCATTTTAACGCTTTCGAGCAAATTGCGCAAATCGCCGTGCGTGGTGGAACGCTCACGAATTATAACAACAAAGCCGGCAATAAGATTTTTAAGCAGGAGCGCATCGGCAACAACGCCTAAGGGCGGCGTGTCAATAATGATGTAATCATATTCCTGCGAAAGCCGGTCTACAAGAGCATTAAACGAGGCTGAACACATAAGCTCGGACGGATTCGGCGGAACCGTACCGGCTGTAATTACATCAAGGTTGGTAAGCACATCCCTGTGTACGCAGTCATCAAAATCAACCATTTTACTGATAACATTAGAAAGCCCCTGAGTATTGTCAAGCTTAAAAATATTGTGCAGATTGGGACGTCTTAAATCGCAGTCAATCAAAAGGATTTTCTTCTCAAGCTTTGAAAATGAAATTGCCAGGTTTGAGGATACTGTACTCTTGCCCTCGCCCTTGGAATAGCTTGTAACGGCAAAAACATTTTGTCGGTAGCAGAGAGCGAAAACATAATATTTGTACGCGCTGTTTTATATGACTCAACGATGGCGAACTTGCCTTTATCTGAAATCTCAACCGAATTTGCATTTCTTTTTTTGGATTTTCTGTTATTACGCTTTAAATTCATATCTTTTCCCGCCTTTAACCTTCAAAATCAGGTATTTCGGCAAATACCGGTAAATCGTACATTTCCTGAATATCATCGTCGGATTTAATGGTAGTGTCAATAAGCTCAACCAATATTGAAATCAAGCAGGACAGAGCAAGCCCTACAGCAAATCCAATCATCGCATTTTTTACATTGTTTGGCGAGTACGGATTTTCAGGCGTTTGCGCTTCCCTGATTTCTCCTATCTGTCCGTATACAAAATACGAATCAAAAACCTCGATAGATTTTTCGACAATCTGGTTTGCAACATTTGCGCACTTTTGGGCATCATCGCCCGACACGGAAATAGTAATAAAGAAGGTGCCGTCACTGACAGCCATAGATACCGCACAGCCGTTATACAGTGCCGTGATTTCATCGGAATTTTCAAAAAGAGTCACACAAATACTTGCAAGTGACGATGAACCGCTGATATCGGAGCTGTAAATTTTTTGATCTTCCTTGTTGGAGCCTTCGGCGCTGTTATTGTAGTTCTACACATAAATCATTGCAGAGGTTGAATATTGAGGAGAAATAAACAGCTTTGAAAAAGCAAAAAAACAACAGGGTACACACAACAGTAGTGAGAATAATAAATTTAATTCTATGCAAAAGAATAGCTATAATCTTTTGAACCGTAACATTTTTCGGCATAATAATCCCCTTTTATGCATTTGCAAATAATTTGCTACACTAAATTATATTATACATTGCCCTGCAAATAATTCCGCAAAAGAATTAAAGAAAAAATAAGAGAAATCAAAAAGCGATTTCTCTTATTTTACGGTTTAATTTTAACTGATTTTAAGCTTATTTCGCTTAGCTTCAAATCAAGTGTAAATCTGCCGATTAACCCACTACGTTAATCATTACGCCGGCTGCAACAGCAGAACCGATAACTCCGGCAACATTCGGGCCCATAGCGTGCATCAAAAGGAAGTTGCCGGGATTTTCCTCCTGACCTACTCTCTGAGCTACACGCGCCGCCATAGGAACGGCAGAAACGCCTGCGGAGCCGATAAGCGGATTTACCTTTCCGCCGGTAGCCTTATACATAATCTTTCCGAAAAGTACGCCGAAGGCGGTACCTATACAGAAAGCAATAAGTCCGAGCAGGATAATCTTGATTGTGTCAAAGGTGAGGAAGGTTGAGCCGGAAGCGGTGGCGCCGACTGTTACTCCGAGGAAAATCGTGATTATATTCATAAGCTCGTTCTGAGCAGTCTTTGCAAGTCTGTCAACAACCCCGGACTCCTTGAACAGGTTGCCGAGCATAAGCATACCTACAAGAGGCGCAGCGTCGGGCAGGAAAATTGCAATCAAAATTACAACGATAACGGGGAACATAAGCTTTTCAAGCTTGGAAACGGGGCGAAGCTGCTCCATTACCACTGAGCGTTCCTTTTTGGTTGTAAGTGCTTTCATAATAGGCGGCTGAATAATAGGAACCAAAGCCATATATGAATATGCCGCAATAGCGATTGAGCCGAGCAGATGCGGGGCAAGCTTTGTTGTAACGTAAATAGCCGTGGGGCCGTCCGCGCCGCCGATGATGCCGATTGCGCCCGCCTCAGCTTCGGTAAAGCCGAGGAAAATAGCACCGGTAAATGTGATGAAAATACCAATCTGCGCAGCTGCGCCGAGGATAAGGCTCTTCGGATTTGCAATGAGGGGACCGAAGTCCGTCATACAGCCGATGCCGAGGAAAATGAGCGGCGGATAAATACCGAGCTTGACGCCCTGATACAAGTAGTAAAGCAGTCCGCCGTATGTTGTATTTTGATAATAGGTTACGTCGTTAAGCACAGTCGTCGCATGACCGGCGGTATCAATGCTCTTTGCCTCACACTCCGCCGCAGTAAGCAGCTCGGTTGAGGGCGCAGCCATAATTTCCGGATAAAGGTTCACAAGCAACATTCCGAAAGCTATCGGCAGGAGCAAAAGCGGCTCGTACTGCTTTTTTATCGCAAGATACATAAGCAGTATTGAAACTGCAATCATAATATAATTTTGCCAGTTGAGCGTATATAAACCCGAGCTTTGCAAAATTCCGCCTACGGCGTCAACAAATCCCTGTAAAATTTCCATAGATGACACGTCCTTTCCGAAAATCTACGCCTTAAAACGGGCGTGTGTTGTCAAGAACACCGGCATTTGCCCACGCAGAACGTCCGCCGCCGGATTTTTTAATGCTTTTTATTTTTGCTTTTTCGGGAGAATCGTACATCGTGGCCACGGCAGCCGAAATAACCGCCACCACCTCTTCGGGTATGCCGTCATTTTCGACAGGCAAAGGAGCCGGAGCGGGAACCTCGATCTCGGTCTTGGCTGTTGTCGGCTGTTCGGGCTCTTTGACCTTGATTTTTTTCTTCTTACCTGTTTGCTGCGCTTTGCTTACGATTGCGCTGTAAATCTTGATAATGAATATAAGAATAACAAGCACCGAAAAAACGACAACAAAACCTGTAAGGATTACTTTTGCCGAAGCAATTCCCTTTCCAGACACAGTAAGGTCTGCGGTATGCAACAGTGAAGCTACATCGGAAAAATTCATAAAATAACCCCCATATTTGTCATTTACATATAGGTTTATTATACTTTAAATTACAAGTTTTTTCAATAACAAATATGGGGAGAATATTATTTTGTTGATATAACTAATTTTTATTATGCTGTAAAAAATTTATTTGTAAATATATTTGTCTGCCTGCAAAGAATTAAAGTATTATACATATAAGACCGTTGCATCCATCGTTAATTATTCTTTCTATAGTTTCGGCTACCTTTTTGCGTGCGTCCGCAGGCATTCTGTAGAGCTTGTTGTGCAGACCCTCGTTTACAAGCTCGTGAAGCGATTTTCCGAATATATCGCTTTCCCATATTTTTTCCGGATTTTCCTCAAATTCCTTAAGCAAATAAGACACCAGCTCCTCTGACTGCTGCTCAGAGCCGGCTATGGGAGTTACCTCGGTGTTTGTGTTAATGCGCATCATATGAATTGAGGGTGCGCTTGCGCTGAGCCTTATGCCGTATTTGCCGCTTTGCTTAATTATTTCGGGCTTTTCAAGCGACAGCTCATCTATGGTGGGCATTACTATTCCGTAGCCGGTTTCCTGCACCTGTTCATAGGCACGGGCAATTTTGTCATATTCTTTTTTCTTTTCCGAAAGCTCTCTGATGCAGTTAAGCAATGCACACTCGTCCTCTATGTCAATATCCGTTTGCTCAGACAAGACCCTGTAAAACAAACCGGAGTCAATGCCTATGGAAACAGTGGCGGTGCCTCTGCCGAGATCAAGGCTTGAAAGGCTTGCACTGTCAATGTATTCGCACTCAGCCATATTTTGAACAGCCGTCTGTACCTGACGTATTTTGTCGGTATTTTCGGCGCTGCTTTTGACAGCTTCAAATATTTCCGACTTCAGGCGGTGATCCTTGTCAAGAGCAACCACCCACTTGGGAATATCAAGCTTAATTTCACGAATCGGAAATTCAAAAAGCAGCTGAGCAAGTATGCGCTTAATTTCATTTTCGCTCAGCTCCATACAGCTGACGGGTAAAACGGGCACCTGATAATCCTTTGACATTTGATCGGCAAGCTGACGGGCATTTTCGGACTGAGGTTCAACGGAGTTGAGCAAAACTATAAACGGCTTATTGATTTCTTTCAGCTCATTTATAACTCTTTGCTCGCTTTCGATGTAATCCTCTCTGGGAATATTGCTTATTGTTCCGTCGGTTGTTATGACAAGACCTATGGTTGAATGGTCGGTAATGACCTTTTTGGTGCCGATTTCCGCTGCATCGTCAAAGGGAATTTCCTTGTCGAACCACGGGGTTTTAACCATTCTCGGACTGTCCTCTTCGCTGTAGCCGATTGCGCTTTTCACAATATAACCCACGCAGTCTATCATACGAACCTTAAAAGCGGCGTTTTCCTCAAGATTGACTTCAACAGACTCTTCGGGGATAAACTTGGGCTCTGTCGTCATAATTGTTCTGCCCGCCGACGACTGAGGAAGCTCATCTACCGTGCGGTTATATATATTTTCATCCTTGATATTCGGAAGTACGAGAGAGTCCATAAAACGCTTGATAAACGTGGATTTGCCTGTTCTCACGGGGCCCACAACGCCGATATACACATCTCCGTCGGTGTGCTGAGATATATCCTGATATACATTTCTTTCTTTCATTTTCATTCCTCCCTATATTTTCGGAATCAGCAGCATTTGAGGATGCTCAAGCGTTTGTTTATCCGTTGAGTTTTCCTCCGCAAGTATATCAAGTCGGGTATTGTGTGATTTTGCTATATCCCAAAGGCTTTCTCCCTCTTGCGCAAAATACAAAGTTAAAGCGCAGTTGTCCGTCTTAATCGGTTTATCCTCAAAGAGTTCAACGCTCTTTACTGCCTTTAGGGTATCGTATTTTACGGCAAAAGCTGAAATTTTAAGCTCGCAACGGATTTCTATAGTGCTGTCATCGGATAATCTGTAGCTTATGCTCGCAGCCCTTGCTTCCACGCAGTCGGCTGCGTTAAACTCCTCACCCACCGATGCGGAATGTGAATAATCGGCGGAACGCTCGATAAACACGGGCATATTGTCCTCATTTAGCGCAAGTATGCAAATATTGATTTTGCCGTTAATTTTCAGACCGTCCTCATCAAAAGACTTTTCTGCGCTGACATAATCTGCGTATATATCAAGTATTCTCGAAATTTTTCCGTCGTCTATCTTAACGGCAGTCTTTTCCATATGGGTGCGTGCAGCCGGCATAACCTCGGAGGCGATTTTAAGCTGTTCAAATTCGGGCTTTGAGGCGCAAAACACAGAATAAGCATCGGTGATTACCGTTTCGTCATTTATAACGTAGCCCTCTTCGGTTACGCAGAGCTTTACATCGACTGTTGCAACAGGCTTTTCCGAAAGCACGTCGTTTTTCAGTCTTATATCATATGACATAACGTCGCAGGCAACGCAGTTAATTGTATTTTCATCAATTCCCTCGCAGTCTATAACCTGATTGAACGGCAGCAGGTAGTCGATTTTGCCTGTTTCACCTGATTCAATATCCGTAAGATACAGCATTTTCAGGTTAATTTCTCCGTTTATCATCAGCTTTCCGGTAACTGCCTTTGTTTCGGACAGGCTGACGCTTAAATCGGAACGCAGTATTGACTCTATGGCGGGCTTATCGGATACCGAAACCTCCTCGCAGATATTAAACTGCTCCTGACAAAACGAGGTTAAATCGGCACATCTTACCGCAGTCCTTCTGACCTCAACATTTTTATCGCTGTCGGGCGAATAAATTTGAATCTCCGCTGTCGAATAAACCTTTGCATACAGGGAAAACGCTCCGTGCATTACAAGTCTGCGCGGGCTGAGCGCCCTGCAGTTTATGTATTCCGACTTGGTTTTTGTAACAATAACGGCGTTGTCCGGAGTTTCTTTAACCGAAAAGCACTGCGAAAAATTCACGCTCTGCTCACAGCATCTTATCGTCTTTTTTATGCTTTCCACATACAAAACATTGACAATGCAGTAACCGTCTACCTGAAGTTGTCCGCCCGAAAGGCTTTTGCTTTGTATTTTGGGAACAAGGGTGCATTTGAGTATTTTTTCAATGTCCGGACAATAATCGGGCAGAGTAAGGTCAACATCTGCAAGCTGTTCGGCAACCGTGTCAAGCACCGTGACAGGTGTGCGAAACGAACGGTTTTCCTGATTAAATTCCATATTTTATCTCTCCTTTTTTTGTTTTAGCAAGCAACCGATTTAAGCGGTGATTACTTTATATCTAAAATATATTGTTCGGAGAAAGGAATTATTACAGTTTGCGAAAAAAAGGCATACGAAAAGCCGACGGAAAAATCCGTCGGCTGCTCTTTGTAAATATTTATTATCTTTCGGCTGAAATCAGCTTGCCGAGCCTACAACCATCTTCTGAATATAGGTTGCATCGGCTACAGTGATTGTGTTATTGTTGTCCATATCGCCTATTTCAAGGGTGATTGAGTAGCCTGTGGTGCCTACTACGCATTTCTGAATATAGGTTGCGTCAACAACGGTAATCATTTCGTCGCCGTTGGCGTCGCCCTTGAGAATTCCGCCGGGTTCAACGGTTGTTTCTTCGGTCTGCTGAGTTGTTGTTTCCGTGGCAGCTGTTGTTGCTTCCGTGGCGGCAGATGAAGAATATTCGCCGATTTCAATTCTTGAAGTTCCCGAAGCAGAGTATGACGAGAAACCGGAAACACCGGTAATATCGTTTACTACGCTGTTTGAAATTGCATTTTGATATACAAGCACGTCGTTTGAAATATAGCCTACCGAAAGCTCTTCCACATTCAGGTCAACGGTCGCCGTGCCCGTTCCCGTAACATTAAAGGTTACGGTTACAAAGTCCATTCCGCTTGTGTAGTCATACGGGTCGGTTGCGTTGGAGAAGTTGCCCTTGATTGTGCCGTCGCTCGGAGAAGAAACAATGCCCGATATATTTGGCATAAGACTGCTTGATACCGAAACGGGTGTGAGCTTTGAAGAATCATAGGTGAGTACCCACTGACCGTTTACAAGGCTCATATTTGAGGTGAGGTCATATGTAACCGTTACGGTGTCAACACTGCTGTCTACCTCAAGAGAGCTTACGCTGCAAAGATTTGAAGTTGCGTTTATTGTAAGCGTGTCCGAAGTTTGCTCTGTGGTTGTTGCCGCAGCCTCGGTTGTTGCTTGAGTTGCTTCTGTTGTTGCCTGAGCTGCAGTAGTAGCCTGAGTTGCTTCGGTGGTTGCTGCAGCCTCGGTTGTTGCCGCAGCTGCCGTCGTGGTCTGAGTTGTGCCCGAGGACTTGCCTACTCTTGCAAAGCTTGTGGTAATATAATCCTCATCGCTCTTTTCAAAGCTGTTATTTTCCTGTGAGCCTGCCGAGTCGTCAAGGTCTGCGTTGTCATTCATAGAAAGGTCATAGGGCAGGCAGTCCATACCCGATTTGCCCATTGTAGCTATGGTCAAAACGCCTATACCTGTGTTTTGAATATCGCTCTTTGTAATTCCGAGCGTATCGAGCGGAATAGACATCTCATAGTGGAAATCCATTGTGGAGCTGCTGTGTCCGAGCGAGTTAAATTCAACCCAGTCGGCACTGTCATCACACATATCGCCGACTAAGCGGTTATTGTATTCTCCGTATCCACCGTTAATTCCGTAGATGGAGCTTTCAAGTATGCCCACGCCGTATCCGAATTCAATTCCGGATGTGGAGGAATTGTAAATCTCGATTGCATTCAAGCCCGAGCTGCTGCCGCCGTATACAAACGGACCGTTTGCGCCGTTGGTGGAAATGGCAATAAGACGGTTAAAGCTCTCCGAAATTGTAATGCCGGAATCCCAAATTGTACCTCCGGTTGTAAGCTGACCGTCATTGCCGATTGCCGTGCTTGAATCACCGGTATCTATGGCAATGAAGAAGGGTACGTTCATCGTCTGATAAAGTATGCCCTGTGAGAGCGGATAGTCATCGTTAGGCGCAACAACATCCTGCACATTGGTCATTTCCCACATCAGATAGAGATTATCATCATCGTAAGCTGCATAAAGAGAATACATATCAATCGGAACCTCATACATTGAGTTCGGACGATATACACGGGGGTCGTCGTTTGCGGTGCCCTGCGCAATCAGCATTGAGCTGTCCCAATCGGAAATGCTGTCGTCAACAGTGATTGTTTTTTCTACGCCGCAGCCCGTGCCGTTTGTGGAATAATAGCTCGTAAGCTCACTGTTTGATGCTGCATCGGCAGTAAAAAATGCCACGGTTAGGCAGCTTGTGAGCATAAGCGCGGATAGTAAAACGCTTATGACTTTTTTGTGCTTTTCATAGTTAATATTAAACCTCCTAAAAATTTTAAGTAAGCAGTAAGCGCCGATTTGAAATCAGCGGATACTTAATTCAAAAAGGGCTCTTCCCTAAGTTATACTAAGTAAGCACTGCTTGTCAGTTATATTATATTATTTTTTTGTTTAGAAAACAACAAAAAATAGGATGTGCATAGTTTTTCATCACTATGCACATCTTATGTGTTCCGAAATTATACATTTTTACCAAAGAAATTTTTGTTTATGACTGTGTTTCCTTTTTAATTCCGTAAATTTTACGTAATAATGCTGAAATAAATTTTGGCTTTTCAATAAGTACAACTTTCATAATTACCTCCGTACACAAGAAATGCTGACTGCTACAAGCGCTCCGGCTGCTACAATAAGTACCCAATCGGTCGGCAGCAGCGTGGCTGTGAGAAGTCCCAGCCCAAAGCAAATTGCCGAATTTACGCCTTGTGAATGGTATCTCATCGTATCACCCTTTAACAGTCTATACATAAAAATAAATTGTGTGAATAATACGGGTTGAATTTTGAATGGATTTAGGATAATATTATTTTAGCTGACGAATAAAACGATGCAGCCGAAATGCGTTTGAATAAGCACGGGCTGCGGCGAGGTAATGTAATGAGAACAGTGGAAATTAAAAAGAATGATTCCGGGCAGCGGCTTGACAAATTTTTGCAAAAAAGGTTTAAAACTCTGCCCAAATCGCTTATGTATAAATATATCAGAAAAAAATGTATCAAGCTCAACGGCAAAAAATGCGATATTAACGCAATGCTGTGCGAGGGCGATGTTTTGACGTTTTATATTAAGGATGAGTTTTTTGAAAACGACGAAAAGGAAAGCTACGAGTTTTTGAAAGCGCCCAAGAAGCTCGATATAGTATACGAGGATGACAATATCATTTTAATAGACAAAAAGCCGGGCATTATTGTTCATCCCGACAAAAATTATCATTTTGACTCGCTTATCTCCCGTGTACACCACTATATGTATGATAAAGGAGAATATAATCCCAAAACCGAAAAAGCCTTTGCTCCGGCGCTCGTAAACAGAATAGACAGAAACACCGGCGGAATTGTTATTGCAGCCAAAAATGCCGAAAGCCTGAGAATTTTAAACGCAAAAATGAAAACAAGAGAGCTTAAAAAGCATTATTTGTGCCTTGTGTACGGCAAGCCGAAAAAGGACTGCGATATTCTGCACGGATACATAACTAAAAATGAAAGCAAAAATAAGGTGACCATGCATAAAAAGCCGACCGAGGGCGCCAAGGAAATCAGGACAAAATACACCGTGCTTGATTACGACGGCAAAATCAGCCTGCTCGATATAGATTTACTCACGGGCAGAACGCATCAAATAAGGGCGCATATGGCGTCTGTCGGGCATCCTCTTGCGGGAGATACAAAGTACGGAAAAAGCAAAAAGGCGCCCGATAACCTAAAGTATCAGGCGCTGTACAGCTACAAGCTGATTTTTAACTTTAAAAGCGACGCAGGAATTTTGAATTACCTAAACGGACGTGAATTCACGGTTAGAGATGTATGGTTTGCAAAGAATAATCATATTTCCTTAGCCTGAGATACAAAACGCCGCCGCTTTAAGGTTACTTAATGCACATAAACGCACTCATTGTTCCTCTGTGCCCCTTGGTTGCACGGTGACTCCACAAAAGGGAGCTGCTGCAGTTTGTGCAAATGTCCGAAATTGTGATATTATCAGGCTTAACTCCTGCTGAAACAAGTATCTGACGGTTTGCTTCAAGCAAATCAATCATATATTTTCCGTTTTCCTTCGGAAAAACAAATTTTGACGGGTCAAGGTCATCAAGCGCAAGAAAATTTTCGGCGCAGAGCAAATCAACCTCATAGCAGCACTTTGAAATTGCCGGACCGACGGCGGCAATGATATCGCCCGGGTCTGTTCCGTAAAGCTCGGTCATTTTTTTGACAACACTTTCCCCTATTCTGCCCACCGTACCTCTCCAGCCGGCGTGGGCAAGTCCGACAGCCCTTTTATTTGTATCGACAAAGAAAAGCGGAGTGCAGTCGGCATAATAGGTTACGAGGGTTACGCCGCTTTCATTTGTGATAAGGGCGTCAACGCTTTGAATGTCCTTGGGCTTGTAAATACCGACGCCTCTGTTTTCAACCGTTACGGCACGCACAAAGGTGTTGTGGTCCTGCGATGAAGCGGTCAGACTTTCGTAATCAAAGCCGGCGCTTGCGCAAATTCTCCTGTAATTTTCCGTTACATTGTCGGGATTATCGCCACGATTAAAAGCCAAATTCATCGACTCAAACTCTCCCACTGACACTCCGCCGAGACGGGTGGAAAAAGCGTGATTTATAAATTTTATTTCTGATAAAGAATTATACGTAAGATAGGGAACGCCGTCCGCATTGTTGAGAGTCATAAACTTTGATGAAAAATCCACCTGAAAACCTCCGAAAATAGATTGAAAATATTTGATATGTGAAAGCTGTGAGCCGAAATTTACAAATATTAAGCTTGAAAGACGGCTTTTGCAGTGCTATAATATATTTAAATAAATTTAAGCAAGGGCAGCTTGCTTTGCTTATTTAAGCAAAAACGTGGTGACAAAATGAAAAATAAATTATTCGGACAAAATATCAATCCCGACTGCGCCTACTGTGAAAACGCCGTTTTTGAAAACGACTTTGCCGTGTGCACAAAAAACAAGCGAATCCAAAAGGGAAAGTGCAGATCATTTAAGTATGACCCTCTGCTGAGAATTCCCAAAAATATAAAATTCACAAGCAGCTACGCAAAGGACGATTTTGTTCTGTAGTCTGTTAATATTATGTATCGCAGCGGATATGCAGCGGATATATATTAAACAAAAATACATATACAAATCAAGGGGCTGTTCAGTCCCCTTTTTGTTTTTTATTTAAACATCCTGTCATCATCGGTTATCGGCCTTATTACCCTGCACGGATTTCCTGCCGCAACAACATTTGACGGAATGTCCTTATTCACAAGCGAACCTGCGCCGATTACAACATTGCTGCCGATTGTAACTCCCGACAAGACGTTTACTCCGCCGCCGAACCACACATTATCGCCCACGGTAATGGGATAGGCGTACTGAACGCCCTGATTTCTTTCCTCGCTGTCTATGGAGTGGCCGACCGCATAAAAACCGCAGTTGGGTCCGACAAAGCAGTTTTTGCCGAAGGTAGCCTTTCCGCAATCGAGAATAACCAAATTATGATTAGAATAGAAATAATCTCCCAGTTCAATGTTTGATCCGTAGTCACACCAAAACGGAGCAGTCACCCAAACCTTTTCGCCGACCTTGCCGACAATTTTGCGAATCAGCTCGCCGCATTTTTCTTTATAGGATAATTTAGTGTTGTTAAATTCAAGGCACAAATCCTTAGCCCTGTCAAGACCGTTCTTAAGCTCCTCATCGTCCCGATAGGGCTCGCCCGAAAGCATTTTTTCTTTTTCAGTCATTTTTCCTCCGAATTACGCCATCTGGAAATCACGGATATAGCAATCCATTGACTTTTTAATAACTTCCTTAGCCTTTTTGACGCCGCTTATCTCGGTAACCGACGTCACCTTGTCGTCCTCAAGCGACTTGTACACCTGGAAGAAATGCTTGATTTCTTCAAAGTAATGCTTGGGAAGATCCTTGATGTCGGAATAGCCGTTATAGTTCGGGTCATTGACGGGAACGGCAATAATTTTTTCGTCGCTGCTGTCATTGTCAATCATATTCAAAACGCCGATAGGCTTGCACTCAACAAGCGTCATAGGCTGAATTGTTTCACTGCAAAGCACCAAAACATCGAGCGGGTCGCCGTCGTCGGCAAATGTATGGGGAATAAAACCGTAATTTGCAGGATAATGAGTTGAAGTAAACAAAACACGGTCAAGCTTTAAATATCCCGTTTCCTTGTCAAGCTCATACTTGTTTTTGCCGCCCTTTGAAATTTCAATTACGGCATAAAACACATCCGCCGTAATTCTCTTTGGAGAAATATCGTGCCAAATATTCATAAAATCACCCTTGCTTCAGCTTAATCGAGGAAAACCTCTTACCTTTTAATTATAAAGAAAGCTTGAGATAATGTCAAGAATATTAGCTGAGATGATTTACTTTCAGCTCAAAATAACGCAAAGCAAACGGTATAATTATATCTTACATATATCACTGTTTACAAGCGTATATTTACTATCAACCTTGTAGGGGTATTCCCTTGATAAGGCAATGTCGTCAACTTAAGGAGTTGTGCCATTTT
>JAJQDK010000098.1 GCA_021202245.1 Clostridiales bacterium | reverse complement strand
CCGCCGACCGATTATTCCAAATACAAAAAATTTATTGAGATTAACTACCGTTCAAAATATCCAAAGCTTATTGACGTTTTGCTCAATCGCAGAAAAATGTATGAGAAGCAAATGGAAAAATTAGCTGAGTACGCGCGCTTGGGAAAGGCTTATGTGATACGTCCCGAAAATATGAGTATCGGGCATTTTGAAAAGGATGCCGAAAAGGTTGAAGCATATTATAATCACGGAAAGGAAGTTGCAGAAAAGCATATGACTGAGCTTTGCAGCTTTATGAACGGCAATGAATAGTTTTTTTAAAAAAGCCGGCAATGGCGTCCTAAACGGACTTGTGCATATATTCACCTTTATCTTAAGGCTTGTAATGTACATAATTTACCTTCCCAAGGTTGAGTATACGGACCTGAAGGCAAGGGAAGCGATGAAAAACGGCGCAGTACTCATCGCCAACCACACAAGCCACAAGGACGGGTTCTTTGTTCCGCAACTGCTGTTACACACAAAGACATACGTACTTATAACAAGAAAATGGTATGACAAAAAATTTCTCAACTCAGTATTCCGCCGTCTGCCATATATTCCGATTAACCTAAACGAAGCCGACGCAGAGTGGATGCCGCAGGCGGAAGCGGCTTTGAAAAACGGCGATTGCGTTCTCATCTTTCCTGAGGGAAAGCGTGAGGAAAACGGAGTTCGCGAACCGTTTCATTCGGGATTTTTGCTGCCTGTCAGGCATCTTGACGTTCCGGTAATTCCTATGGCAATATCGGGCGATTACAAAATATTCCGCAGACAAAAGCTTGTTATCGGAAGCCCGTTAAAGCTTGACCTAAACAAGAGCGGACGGCTTTCAAACATTTTGAAATCGGCATCGGATATATGCGAAGCCGAGGTGTTTGCGCTTGCCGATAAGGCAGTCAGCACAAAATGACTTAGGGCAGCGCCCGTATTTTAAAAGGTCTGTTCTCCGCACAACCGGCGGATTTTAGCAGTTCACTGCAAATATATTAAATAAATCTGAAAGGAAAATCAGTATGAACGAACAGGAAATTTCAGCAAAAATCAAGGAGCTTCTCTGCAATAATCTCGGCATTGACGCAGAGGTTCTTACGGATGACATTCCGCTTTTCAGCGACGGTATAGGTCTTGACTCTATCGACTCTCTTGAAATTATCGCAGGAATTGACGAGGAATTCGGAGTTTCAATGACAGGAGTCGGCAAAGAGCCGTTTTATAATGTCAAAAGTCTTACTGCCTATGTTGCAGAGCATTTGCAGGACTGATACATCGGCGGCATCTTATGTTGTGATGCCGCCTGTTTTTTTCAAAAGCTATTGCTTTAACCTAAGCAGAGGCTAATAGGTTAAAAATTTAATACGGCATATCCCGTCAAAATATGCGACCCGATATGCAGAAAGGCAAGAATTATGACTACAGATAAAAATCGCTGCGTTGTAACGGGTCTGGGACTTATCAGTTCAATAGGAAACAACGTGGATGAATGTTGGAAAAACGCCGTTCAGGGAGTGAGCGGCATAAAGGAAACCTCCGCAGTTGACACCGAAAACTGCTACGCCTGCCTTGCGGCGGAGGTAAACGACGGCACCCTTGACAATGTTGAGGGCGCAGAGAAAATGGATCGTGCTTCAAAATTATGTATAAAGGCTTCGGGAGAAGCGATGAAGGATGCGGGTCTGCACGACCTGGGAGGTTCCCGAAAAGCGGCTGTCATTATGGGCAGCTGCGTAGGCGGAGTTGCAAGCGCAGAGCATTATTACAGGAACGGCAAGCCTGCTTCGGACATTAACAAAATACCAATCTCGGCTATTGCCAATCAGGTGGCAAAAACATATAATGCCGGCGGCGTTGTCACAAATATCGCCAATGCCTGCGCCGCAGGAACAATCAGCATAGCCTATGCCTGTGATCTCATACGTTCCGGCAAGGCGGATGTTGTAATTGCCGGCGGAGCGGACGCCTTCTCCTCTGTCCCCTATGCCGGATTTCTTTCTCTGCACGCACTTGACAAAAATCCCTGCTCACCCTTTAATCATTGCAGCGGTATCACGCTCGGCGAGGGCTCGGGCGCAATAATTATTGAATCATACGAGCATGCCAAGAAAAGAAATGCCGAAATTTACTGTGAGGCGCTCGGTTCGGGAGTAAGCAGCGACGCTTTTCATATTACCGCGCCGCGGCCTGACGGAAAGGGACAAATGCACGCAATCCGCCGTGCAATGGAAAATTCAGGAATAGCTCCGTCGGAGGTCGGCTATATCAACGCTCACGGAACCGGTACGGCAAAAAACGACAAAGCGGAGTTTCTCTCCCTGCATACAATTTTTGACGGAGAAAATGACGATTTATCCGTAAGCTCCACCAAGGGAATGGTGGGACACTGTCTGGGAGCAGCGGGCGCCGTTGAGGCAGTATTTTCAATTAAGGCGCTCACCGAGGGCGTTATTCCGCCTACCGTGGGATATTCCGACGAAGATATGCCCCGTCTTAACGAAAGAGCAGGCAGAATTGATTTTTGTCCGAACAGTGCAAAGAAAAAAGAGCTTACAAATGTTATGAGCAACTCTTTTGCTTTCGGCGGCAATAATGCAAGCATAATATTTTCCAAAAGCAAGGGAAATGTTGAGCTTCCCTGTGAGCGTGAAAGAATTTTTGTTACAGGCATCGGTATTGTTTCACCCATAGGAAACGGTGTGGATAATTATACGAAAAAAACCAAGCTGCGCCAAACGCTTGAAAGTGTGAGCGCAGAAAGTACTGTGTGCCGTGAGGATTACGACGCCTGCGGCTTGAAAATGGCTTTCTATCGCAAGCTGGATAAATTCAGTCAGCTTCAGGCGGTATCCGGAATGAGTGCCTTGATTGACGCCGAGCTTTCGGTTACGGACGACAACGCAGCAGATATAAGCATTGCGGTAGGCACCTCAGACGGGCCTATTTCGACAATCTGCAATTATCAGGAGGACCTCATAGCAAAAGGTAATGCGGCAGGCAGCGCATTTAAATTTCCGAATACAGTTTATAATGCCGCAGGCGGATATCTTTCCATTTGCTCGGGAATTCAGGGATATAATGTAACTCTGACAAACGGTACACAATCGGGACTTGCAAGCATTGCGTATGCGGTCAATATAATCAGAAGTGGTCAGGAAAAGGCTGTGCTTGCAACCGGAACGGATGAAAACAGCGCCACAGTTACCGAGCTTTATAATAAGCTCGGCTGCCTTACCGACGGAGAAAGCGACGGCTTCAGACTGTCGGACGGCAGCACTGCAATAGTGCTTGAAAGCGAGTCAAGCGTGAACAAGCGGGGCGCAAAACCCTATGCGGAGGTGCTTGGCTGCGGTATGGCGTGCAAGCCGGTAGATTTCGGTGAGCTGACAGGCTCAGACGAGGGACTTGACGAAGCCGTCAGCCTTGCCCTTGAGGATTCGGGACTTGATATTGACAGCATTGACGGCGTGGTAGGCTTTGCCGACGGTCTGAATGAAGTAGACATAATCGAAAGCAATTCGCTCAATCGCATTTTCGGCTCAAGATTAGGCGCCGTGCCGATATTTAATATTCATCCCGTAACGGGAGAAGGCAGAGCGGCAACCGCTGCGCTTTCAGCCGCACACGCTTCCCTTGTGCTGTCGGGAAAGCTCGGAGAAAGCGTTATGAGTGAAAATCTCGGAGAGGTCGGCGTTTCCAAGCTTGAAAAGCTGCTTGTTCTCTCCTCCGGTGCCGGCGGTTCATACACCGCAGTCATCATATCAAAGTAAATTGAAAGGACAGCTTATTACATATGAAAGTTGCAGTTGTAACCGGAGCCTCAAGAGGAATAGGACGCGCCTGCGCCGAAAGGCTTGCAGACGACGGATATACGGTGGTTATAAATTACAGTCACAGCGAGGAACAGGCTCAGACTGTCCTTGACGGCATTTGCGAAAGGGGCGGAAGCGGCATGCTCTGCCGTGCGGATGTGTCAAACCCCGATGAGGTTAAAAAAATGTTTCGTAAAATCGCTGCGGAATACGGTCAAATTGACGTGCTGGTAAACAATGCGGGAATTGTGAAGGACGAATTTCTTCTTATGCTCAGCAGCGAAACACTTGACCGCTGCTTGGACGTCAATATCAAGGGATATTTTTATTGTGCTCAGCAGGCGGTATTAAAGATGTTCCGAAAAAAGTCGGGCGTAATCATCAATATGTCCTCGGTCAGCTCAAAAACGGCGATTGCGGGTCAAAGCGTATACAGCGCAACAAAGGGCGCAGTTAATTCAATGACTCAGACAATGGCAAAGGAGCTTGCTCCCTACGGAATCAGAGTTAACGCTGTTGCCCCCGGCTTTATTGAAACGGAAATGATTGATGCCCTGCCGCCTGAAAAGCGTGAGGAATACTTGAAGGCGATACCTCTCGGACGGTTCGGAAATGTTGAGGATATAGCCTCGGTTGTTTCAATGCTTTGCAGTGACAGCTGCAAATATATGACGGGACAGACACTTGTTCTTGACGGAGGACTTTCGTTATGATGAATATTGTGGATATAAACAAACGCATCAAGCAGCGCCCGCCCTTTCAGATGATTGAGCGGGTCACCGAGCTTAATCCCGGCGAAAGTGCGTCGGGAATTAAAAACGTTTCGATAAACGAGCCGTATTTTACCGGTCACTTTCCCGATGCTCCTATTATGCCGGGCGTTCTTGTCATTGAAAGCTGCGCTCAGCTTTGCTCGCTTGTAATTGACGGAGAAAAGGACGACAATCTGCTCTATGTGCTTTTGAAGGTGGATAACTTTAAATTTATAAAGCCCGTTATTCCCGGAGATACGCTGAACATAAGCGTTAAAAAAACACGTGCCGCCGGAACGCTTACTTCATTTGAAGCAGCTGTTTGCGTTGAGGGCAGTGTTCGGGCAAAGGGAAATATGACATTTACAGCCATACCAAAGGAATCGGTTTACGGAAATTCCGGGGAATAAGGTATACAACGGAGGTTATAAATGGATAATAAAAAGGGCTTCGCTTGGGAAAAAGACGAAGCGAAAAGGATACTCGTGCTTAACGGAAGTCCGCGCCGAAATTCAAGCAGTACAATGCGTGTGACAAATGCGTTTTTAAAAGGCGTTGAAAGCCGCAGAAAATGTGATATTGAAATTGTCAATATATATGAGCTGAATATTAAGCCGTGTATGGGATGCTTGTCCTGTTGGGGACGAACGGACGGCGAGTGTGTTATTACGGACGATGATATTCCGCAGCTTAAGCAGAAAATACTTGAGGCAGACGTTATCATTGACAGTCACCCCATATACTTTTTCGGTATGCCGGGAACGGTTAAGCAAATGACCGACCGTTTATTAAGTATGCTGCTGCCGTACTGCGGTGAAGTTCCTGTTGAGGGCAAGCCATTTCACGAACCGCGCTATGATATGAGCGGCAAGCGCTGCCTGCTGATTTCCAGCTGCGGATTTACACAAACAGAATTGACCTATGACGCGCTGCTGAAAGAATACGACTGCATTTTCGGAACGGAAAACTATCAGGCTATTCTGTGTCCCCAGGGAAATATATATGCTTCTCCGCACTTTAACGAGCGCACAAATGTATTTCTTGAAAAATATGCCGATGCAGGAATTGAATTTGCCGAAAACAGTGTGATTTCCGAGGAAACCATAAAAGCTCTGCGCAAGCCGATATTTGACGAAAGACGGTACAGTCTTTTGGTCACCAATTATCTGAACGGTGAAAAAGCTGCCGGCGACAACGGAAAGGACCCTGAATAATGTACGAAATGGATGCGCGTGTGCGTTTCAGCGAAACAGATGAATCAGGTCACCTGTCGATGAGCGGTTTACTGCGCCTTTTTCAGGACTGCGGATATTTTCACGCTCTGGCACGGGGACAGGCAAATACTCCGAACAGCAAAAATCCCACAACATGGTTTCTTCTGAAATGGCACATTGAAGCATACGAAATGCCCTTGTGCGGCGATAAAATAAAAATAGGCACTTGGATCTACTCAAGTGGAGAATCAATCGCTCACAAGCAGCTCGTCCTGCTTGACGAATTCGGAAAAACTCTCGCTCTCGGCGATACAATGTGGGTGTGTGTGGATGCCGATACGGGAAAGCCTGCTCTTCCCCGTGACGGAGTTTGGCTTGAAGAGGATTACGGAGAACGCCTTGCGCTGAAGCACAGGCTCGGGCGAATTGCCGAGTGTAACCCGAACTCTCCCAAAACAACGGCAATGCCCAAAGGCATAGTTGACGAAAAAATGCTTGACATTAACCGCCACGCAAACAATGTGATGCTTACGGAATACGCTATGAGCGCTGCCGGCTGCTGTTCAAGCTGCACCTTCCTTGCCGCCGAGTTTTTGAAGCAGGCAAAGCCGGGGCAAACGCTTTACCCTTATATTGAAGAGGACGAAAATGGTAAAACAGTTTCTGTTTGCAATGCCGACCGAGTGAGCTTTGCGAGATTCAGATTTGAATAATTTTGCCGACAAAAGTCAAATCACGGAAGTTTATGCACATCGGTGCATAAACTTTGTTTTTTCGGAAGTTTTTGCAGTTGAGTGCAAAAGACTTGATTTTTTATAAGTTTTTGCGGCGTTCACAAATCATTATCCCCTGTCTTAATTACCGAGACAGGGGATTTTTTATGTTATTTTGCAAGGGTGTAGCTTGTATGTAATCTCTCAAAGAGCAGCTCGTCGCCGATGCTGTTATCAAGGATGACGGTAAACCAATTTTTCTTGTTCATATGCCAGCCGGGATAATAGCCGGGCTGATTCATAAGGCCGTTCATCTGCTCGGGCGGAATCCGCAAATCTAATATTTCAACTCTTTCGTCGGAGCTAAATCCAAGCTTGCATTTGGGCACGGTTAAAACAACGGCATACCATTTTTCCGTGTCTTTTCTTCTTAAGACAGCGTTATCCGACAGCTTTTCCCACAAAAATTCAGGCTCATCTCCGTACTTGGCAGAAGCATAATCAATCAGCCGCAGAGTTTGCGGTTGTTTAAAAACTGAGGATTGATAACATTTGTCGGAAATATCCTGCAAAATATCGGAAATTGCCTGCCGTACCTCTCCGATATAGGTGCCCGAAGCATTTGTTTTGTACAGGATATATTCCTCGCCGCTTGCTTTTTCCGTTAAAAACGTATCGGCATTTCCGTCGGCGTCAATGATAATTTTCAGCACAAACTCACCGTCAAAAATTTCTGTAAAATATTGATAGCTTTCACCTGCGGGCGTAAAGCCGTAATGCAAAAGCTTTTCGGGAATTATTTTTCTTTTATGGAAAATTTCTTCAAACATAACAACCTCTGCGTAAATGAATTTTATTATTTTCTTGTAATCAAAGTCACGCACTCAATATGGGAGGTGTGGGGGAACATATCTACGGGGTGGATTTTTTGTACAATGCAGTCGGAGTTTTCCGTCAAATAATTGAGGTCACGGGCGAGTGTTTCGGGGTTGCAGGAAATATAAATCGCCCGTTCGGGCGACATTTTAATCAGTGAATCGAGAAAGCGCCTGTCACTGCCTGCTCTCGGAGGGTCCATAAAAACTACATCGGGCTTTTCATCCTCCTGCGCCGCTTCGCTCATAAACTCGCCGGCATCGCCCTTAAAAAATCTGATGTTTTTCAGATTATTCGCACGGGCGTTGACGATTGCATTACGCACCGCATCGGGGTTAAGCTCAACGCCGATTACTCTGCCTGCGCCGTGCTTTGCGGCAACAATGCCGATTGTGCCGATTCCGCAGTAAGCGTCAAGCACGGTTTCATCACCCTTTAAGCCGGCAAGCTCGATTGCCTTGGCGTAGAGTGTTTCTGTTTGAACAGGGTTAATCTGATAAAAGCTCTTGGGTGAAATACGAAACCTGCACTCACACAAAACATCCTCAATATAGCCTTTGCCGTAAAGCACCTTTTGATTATTGCCCAAAACAAGATTGGTGCTGTAGGGATTTATATTCTGAACAATTGTAGTTATTTCGGGAAACTGCTTTAAAATAGCTTTTACAAAGTTGTTTTTCGACGGAAAAACAGGGGTGCCCGTAACAAGCACAAGCATAACCTGACCGGTGGAAAAGCCTCGCTTAACAAGGACGTGCCGCAAACAGCCCTTTCCCGTGACCTCGTTATAGGTGGTCAGCTTAAAGGACGGCAAAAGCCTGCGCACCGCAACAATGATTTTGTCGGCGGTCACATCCTCTGTCTGACAACTATCAATTCCGATAATGCGGTGGGTTCCCGACTGATAAACTCCGGAAATAACCCTTCCGCTTCTGTCGGTGCGAAACGCCGCCTGAACCTTGTTGCGGTAGTGATAGGGATTATCCATTCCTATAATCGGCTCAACCCTGCAAAATTGCTTTAACAATCTTTCAACCTTGTTCTGTTTAAATTTAAGCTGTTCGCCGTATGTAAGATTTTGCAGCTGACAGCCTCCGCATTTTTTATATACCGGACAGCTTCCGTTTTTTATATTTTCCTTGCTGTTGCTCATTGTGTATCCTTTCATAGCGAAAACGATTTTTGACTCGGTTACATTCTAACATTATTAAGCTGAATTAGCAAGATTTTAAAAAGCTTTATTTGCATCAGTCCGTTTTAACTTTTAATTATTCTTGAATTTTACTCACTTTGCCTGTAATCACATTCATAATTGTTTCAACAGTCTTTTCTATTCCTTCGGAGCTGTCAACAACTATGTCGTAGTTATGCATATCGCCCCATTCTTTTCCTGTGATACTGCGGTAATATGAACTGCGGGATGCTGTTCTTTGTTGGACATTCTTCCGTGCTTCAGACTCCGAATCGCCGTATTCCTGCATAATCTGTGTGACCTTATATTCTTCCGGCGCATAGATAAAAATGCGTATCACATTTGGATAATCCCTGAGAATATAATCAGCAGCCCTTCCTACGATAACGCAGCTGCCTTGATCGGCAATTTTGCGGATGATACTATCTTGTGCCCGCACAGCATCTTGTATAACGGAATTGCTGAGATACAGTTCCTTCATGACGGACGGAGTGTTTACATTGATGTCGGAAATAAACTCTCTATGCAGACCGCTCTCTTCAGCAGCCATAGCAGCAACTTCCTTATAGTAGAACGGCACACCAAGTCGCTCGGCCAATATGCCGCCGATCTGTTTACCGCAGGAGCCATGTTCTCTGGAAATCGTTATAATCGGTCCGGGAACAGATGGCTGTAAAGCTGTTGTTTCTGATGCAGGAGTGCTGGCTTGCATTTTCCTGCTGTCCTTCTTTTTAAACACAAAGAAAAAGCAGATACAGATAATCAACTGTGTATAAGTTGCCATTGCTCCAAAGAATCCAACCTGAAACAGTGTTGCGTCTGCCATTTTGGAAATAGCTAATATAATTGGAATACGGGCGCAGAAAGCACCGATCAGACCTTGTGTCATGGAGAAGGTAGAGTGCCCTTGTCCGTTAAAATATCCGGTCATCATCAAAAGCAGACAAGCAACCAGGGCATCAGCAGCATATCCTTTCAGATATTCAGCTGCATAGTATATGGACTGCGCATCAGAAGTGAAGATGCTTGCCATTGCACTTCCACCGAAGTAGCACAGCAGAGAGAGCAATATTCCTGCTCCAATGGATGTAAAAATCATATAGCGCAGACCTTTTTTTATGCGCTCCGGCTGTTTTGCCCCTACATTCTGAGCAATAAAGACCGACATGGACTGCAAAAACGCCACGGGTATAGCCATCATAAAGGCTGTCAGCTTATTGTCCACGGAATATCCGGAGGCAATAGCTGACCAGACCGTTGCGTCACTGCCCAGATGATTGGCTACGGAATTGATGACCACAAACGAAAAATTTGTCAAAAAGTCCTGAGTAGCCAGCGGAACGCCTGCCAAAAGAATAGCTTTCGTTTCACCGGGATGAAAGCGAATACTCTTCTTGCTGACATCAAAAGGCAGTTGTTTTCGGCTGATAATAATCAATGAAAGTACAACGCTGACCGCCTGGGCAGTAATGGTGGCAATAGCAACACCAGCCACACCAAGTCCGGCAGCAATTACTAATATCAAATCCAAGGCAATGTTGACAACGCAAGCGATCCCAACAAACACCAACGGAAGATTAGAATTGCCAATGCCCTTAAAAAGTCCGCTGATTCCATTATAGGCTGTAATGAAAATAAGTCCGCCGCCGCAGATTCTCAGATATAAGGTACACATTTCAACGTCAGGTGCGTTCATCCATTTTGCAAAATAGGGTGCGCCTATTTCCATAATCAGAGTCAGGCAGACAGCCATAACAGCAAAAATACATATGGCAGAACCTACAGTTCGTGTTGCGCCTTTTCTGTCTTTTGCACCGATAAATCTGCCCAAAGTGACGGTAATACCTGTGGTTAAGCCTTGAATGACATAGGTAATCAATGTCATAATCATGCCGCCGGTTCCTACAGCCGCAGTAGCGTTTTGAATAACTGTAGCGTCTGTGGATACAAATCGCCCAATTACTAACAAGTCAACTGCAGCATACATGGCTTGTAGAAATGTTGCGGCCTTAACAGGCAGCATAAACTTCATCATAGGCGCATAAATTGCCCCTGAAGTAAGTGTATTTTTTCCTCTTGCTTTACTCATTATTTTCAAAAACCTCCTGCGATAATCCAGCTAATCGATAGAGCTTTGCCTTTGCGTCAGCGGAAAGCCCAAGTGTAATTTCAAGCATCCAGAAAAATGCTTCCTTTTTACGCTGTCGCACTTCCTCCGACCAAGAAAATGCCCTTGGATCATGAAGTTCTGAAGCACAGAACAACAATTCTACACTTTCTTGAGGGAAAGGGGTGGAAAACTCTTTACTTTTGATTCCTTGCTCAACGATTTCAGTCATAATGGGAGAAAATCGCATAAGGCTGCGGCTAAAGCTCTTTTGGTGTAGTTCGGCATTATCCTTCTCATATAAGCCGTCCGACATCATCCCGCTCTGGGACAATAATCGAATTACACGATACAGTTTTTCTACGGCACAAATTGTTTTGTCATCTGCAATTCGGCGCATAGATTGTTCACGCTGTTCAATTTCCCGGTCAATCATAGCTAACAGAATATCCTCTTTGCCCTTAAAATGATAGTACAATGTTCCCTTTGCAATGCCGGTCAATGACAGAATGTCCTCCATCGTTGTTTTCGAATATCCTTTTTCATTAAACAGCTTTTCTGCTGCATCCAGTATTTCCGCTTTGCGAACATCGGCGTCTTTAATTATTCTCATTATCTCGCTTCCTTTAGACCGACCGTCGGTCTAAAATGTTTGTAGTATATTATACCATTCCGCTGTAATAAGTCAAGCGATTAGAAAAATTTTTTTAATTAAAAATCAATCGCATTAAGCCTATTTAAAAAAAGGGAGCTAAGCAGATAAATTTGCTTAACTCCATTTTGAATATTTTTTAATTTTTTATTATGTTTTTTAATTCCTGCGCTTTTGTTTCGGAGAGAAGAGAAAGAATATAATTCCGAATATAATAAGCGCTGCGCCTGCAATCCAATATACGCAGACAAGCTTATTGGTTGTGCCGTAAATTTCAAGCACTCCGTTGAATATGCTTCCGACGGTCAGCGCCGCAATGCCGGAATTATAGAGATTATAGGATAATCCCGACGGCAGCCGACAGCCCGACAAAGCCATATAGAAATACGGAAAAACGCCTCCGACAAGCGGAAAAGCGAAGGCATAGAGCATATAATATGAAAATACCTCGTGACTGAAGTATTCATAAACCGCTCCGCACAGCACGCAAAGCAGGACTGCAAACAAATACACAACGCCCGTCTTCCCCATTGCAGCTCGGAGCTTGTCTATATCCGATATCAACAATCTCGCTCACGCTCCTTTCCTTGATGCTTCGTCCGTTTGTGGTGGGATTGTTGACGACCTCACCGTTAAAGTACATTGTAGACGCCCCGCCGCCGTCCAGATTATATGCAGTTTCAACGCCTAAGCTCTGCATAAACTGTGCAAGCTCATACAAAGACAGACCCTCGCTTTCCTCGGTGCGGCCGTCGGAAACCACAAGGACATAATGCAAATTATCTATAATGCCGATTGCCGTCCTCGGATTGCTCGCCTTTGCCTTACCGACCTCCTCGCTTTCGGTTACGGAAACAGTTCCGTTTTCAACCAAAGCCGGACCGAAGCAAAGCACCTGAACGGCGCCGTCCCGAAGCAGCTCTGCGGTAGTCACATCATCCTCACAAATAATGCCGAAGGATCCGTCCTCATATATTACCAGGTCCTCTTGGTCGTCTGCCGCCGTATCACGGTAAATTACTCCATTGCGGATAACGTATCCGCTTTCCTGCGCACCGTAATAGTCGCCGTTTATTGCCAAAATTGCGCCGACCTCCTCGGCAATCTCGGAGGTTTTTTCGGTAACATTTTTACCGTAGGAGCTTTGCGCAAAGGCTGTCTTTAAATATTCGGCGGAGGAAAGCGTAACATCGGCAACGTATACAGTCGTGTCGTTTTCTCTGTATTCGGTCAGTGTAATTGAAATGTTTCCGTCACTGTAGGAATTGTCAGATATAACGGCTTCAGATTCAGCCGAATCTGTACAGGCTTCGCTTTCATCGGCGGCGGTGTAATCGGCTGTGCCGCTCTCCTGCTCCGAAACGGAGGTCTGAGAAGTGTTTTCCGTAGGCGACACCACCGTATACACCTGAGAAATTGCAAAGGTATCCAGAGCAATATACACGGTAAAGGTGGTCAGCACCGCAGTGTATATAATCGTCCACATATACTTTAGCAAAAAGTGTTTCATTTTACACGTTTTCCTTTCTGCGGAAGATGAGATATTTTTGCGCCAGCCAGCTGATAACAAAAAATATAATTTCCGTACACAGCTTGGCGACATATTGATTTATCCCGGCAATGGCAGTCAGAAAGCTGAGGGTAAGAGTATTGCCCGCAAGGATGAGCGCCGCAAGCGCAAAATATTGGAGTGCGGACTTGGCGACGCTGTTTTGACTTTTGAATACGAGCCTTCGGTTAATTGTAAAATTGACGCTTGAGCTGACAATTCTTGCGCAGATGTTCGACAGAGCAACGCTCGCTGTGCCGGGCAGCCCGGAGGTGATGATTATAAGCAAACTGTAGAGTGCATAATCGGTAAGAAAGCTGACAAAGGAGGATGCCGAAAATTTAATAATTTCCTTATAAACACGATAGGAATCGCTGACGGTATTAAAATGTGAGGCGGAGTTGTTATTAAAATAAACCGTTTCAATTTCAACCTCCTTAATCGGTATATTTTGGCGGGCGCATTGCAAAAGAACATTCATCTCATATTCATAACGCTCACCCGAAATACTCAAAAATTCCGGTACAAGCCGACTGCCGAACGCCCGAAGTCCGGTTTGTGTATCATACAGCTTAAGGCCTGTTGAAAGCCTGTATACAATACGGGTTATCGCATTGCCGATGTGACTTCTCAAGGGCACGTTATTATTCAATCCTCTGCTTCCGAGTATTAAGCAGTCGGGATTTTCTTCGGCTTTATCACAAATTTTTACGGCGTCGGAAATCCTGTGCTGACCGTCGGCATCCAGAGTTACAACCACATAGCCAGATAAATAATGCTTGTGTATATATGACAGTCCTGTTTTAATTGCGGCGCCCTTTCCCCTGTTTTTCGTGTGAGTAAGAACCACTGCGTATTCCTCCGCCCTTTTAAAAAGCTCTGCTGTTTCTCCGGAGCTGCCGTCGTTGACAACAACCGCTTCAAATCCGCTTTTTTGACCTCGCACAGCAAGGTCAGCATCATAGGCTCCGGCTGATACGCCGGAATAAGGGCAATCCTTGTGTTTTTCATTCCTGTCATCTCCTTGCATTTTATTTGCTGAATAAAAAATATTATGGTAATTCCTATGATTTAAATATAGACTTTTAACTTTAAAGCTACTTCAAGGGGCAAATAAAATTTACCTTAAAGCCAAATCAGACGCAGAAAATTTAAATCGGAGCAACGCTCTGTCAAGCTCGCTTGAAACAGAGCTTGCGATAGATTGCAGCTTGCAAAGGGGAGCGTTAGCTCCTCCGTG
>JAJQDK010000151.1 GCA_021202245.1 Clostridiales bacterium | reverse complement strand
TGGACGACCCTCCCGCTGTTCACGGAATCGACTTAAATTTGCCCACGGATATAAGCCGTGCATATGACGAAAAGCCCTGAGAAATTCCTCTTATGCCCCACACATCGGGCACGGACGGCTTTTACTTTGCTTTATTCGGAAAGAGGGTTTGATTTTGAATACGCTTGCAGACATAAAATCAATGACTCTTTCGCAGCTTACCGATTTAATTGTTCAAAACGGTTATCCCAAGTTCAGGGCAAAGCAAATTCACGATTGGCTCGTCAAGGGCGTGACGAATTTTGACGAAATGACGAATATTCCGAGAAATTTACGTGAATTTCTTCGGGCAAGTTGTTACATTTCTGTTGCAAATATTGCAAAAAAACTTATTTCAAGGTATGATAGAACAGTGAAGTACCTGTTTTCTTTCAATGACGGAGAATGTGTTGAATCGGTCGTAATGAGATACAGGCACGGCTACTCAATTTGTATATCAACTCAGGTAGGCTGTAAAATGGGCTGTACATTTTGCGCAACGGGCAAAAGCGGTTTTTCACGCAGTCTTACACCCTCCGAGATGCTCAATCAGATTGAAAGCGCTCAAAGCGACCTCGGCATCAGAATATCAAATGTTGTTTTGATGGGAATGGGAGAACCGCTTGATAATTTTGATAATACGGTTAATTTTTTTAAGCTCGTTTCGTCGGATGACGGACTTAATATAGGTATGCGGCATATTACGCTTTCAACCTGCGGCATCGTCCCGAAAATCTACGAGCTTGCCGATCTGCATCTCGGTATTACTCTCTCGGTGTCGCTTCACGCGCCGAATGATGAGATACGGCAAAAAACTATGCCGATTGCACGTAAATATTCTATGGAAGAATTATTACAGGCGTGCCGTGATTATTTTAAAATAACGGGCAGACGTGTTACGTTTGAGTATTCTATGATACACGGCGTAAACGACAGCGACGACAATGCAAGAGAGCTTGCGCAGAAGCTGAGCGGTATGTGCTGCCACGTTAATCTGATTCCCGTGAACACCGTGCAGGGAACAGGATATATAAGGAGCAATATTGAAAGACAGCAAGCCTTTGTGCGTATTCTTTCGGAAAAAAATATTGCTGCAACGGTGAGGCGTACCCTCGGTAGCGACATAAACGCTTCCTGCGGTCAGCTTAAACGAAACCATTTAGAAGAAGGAGGTAAATAACTTGGAAGTTTTCAGCAAAAGTGACATTGGGCTTGTTCGCACTCAAAATCAGGACGACTGCCGCTTCGGAGTTATTTCTCCCAGCTGTGTTTGGGCGGTAGTATGTGACGGAATGGGAGGTGCAAACGGCGGAAATATTGCAAGTGCAACTGCGGTAGAGTACATAAGTACGAAGATTACCGATTTGTACAAGGAAGATATGACCAAGGAACAGATCGGCGAGCTTATGGCTGAAATAGTAGTAAATGCCAATATGAAGATTTTTGAGCTTTCAACCGAAGACCCTGCGCTTGCCGGAATGGGCACCACCTGCGAATTTGTCTTTGTAAAAGACACCACGGTTCACGTTGTTCACGTAGGCGACAGTCGTACTTATGCAATAAGGGGCGGAAAAATCCGTCAGCTCACCGCTGACGATTCGTTTGTGCAGGAAATGGTTCGCCGCGGAGAAATCACCTATGAACAGGCGCAAACTCACCCTAACAAGAATTTTATCACGAGAGCGCTCGGCATAAAGCCGTCTGTAAGGCTCGATTACATTGAAGCTAACTTTATTTATGGCGATGTATTGCTGATATGTACCGACGGACTTTCAAACTGCGTAACCACGGGTGATATGGTAAAAATATGCCATGAGAACCGCGGAGAATTTCTAATAGAAAAGCTTGTTTCCAAGGCTAAAGAAAACGGCGGCACCGATAATATTACTGCCACAGTAGTTTATTAAGGATTGGAGAGTGACCGTATTGGATAAATATATAGGCAAACGACTTGACGGGCGTTATGAAATTCACGAGCTTATCGGAGTGGGCGGTATGGCAAATGTTTACCGCTGTACCGATACCGTGGACGACCGTGAGGTTGCCATAAAGATTTTGAAGGACGAATTTCTCAACAACGAGGAATTTATACGCCGCTTCAAAAACGAATCAAAAGCCATTGCAATGCTTTCTCACCAGAACATAGTCAAGGTTTACGACGTAAGCTTCGGCGATATGATACAGTATATTGTAATGGAATATATTGACGGCATTACCTTAAAGGAATATATAGACCGTCAGGGAATAATAGAGAGCAAGGATGCGCTGCACTTCACCACACAGATATTAAAGGCTTTGCAGCACGCCCACGAGTGCGGAATTGTACACCGTGACATAAAGCCTCAGAATATTATGCTGCTTCAGGACGGCACCATAAAGGTGACCGACTTCGGCATTGCGCGCTTTTCCGACAAAGCCACACGCACCATGACCGAGCAGGCGATAGGTTCGGTGCATTACATTGCTCCCGAGCAGGCAAGGGGAGATGCCACCGACGGCAAAACAGACATTTACTCCGTAGGCGTTATGCTTTACGAAATGCTGACGGGCAAACTTCCTTTTGACGGAGAAAGCGCTGTAAGCGTTGCACTCATGCAGCTTCAGTCCACCCCCAAGCGTCCCCGTGAGGTCAACCCCGGAATACCCATCGGTCTTGAGCAAATTACTATGAAGGCAATGGAAAAGGACCCCTCAAAGCGTTACAGCTCCGCTGCCGAAATGCTCAGCGATATTGAGCGCTTTTTGCTTAATCCGTCCATTGTTTTTGATTACGGCTCTTCGTTTGTTGACAATCAGCCTACAAAATTTGTAAATTCTATTAAGGACGCTAAAAAGAGCGACACCAAGACGGTTGATAAGACCGACTACACCAAGGATAATGATGACGATGACGACGATGAGGAAGATGCACAAAAAACTCACGGACCGTCTTATTATGCCGTAAAGGGAATTATAATTGCTGCTGTACTTGTGTGCGCTGTATTCTTCGTTTTGGCGCTGTTCAGAGGCTGTTCCTCATCGCAGGCCAAGGATGTTGACGTGCCCGATTACGTGGGCAAAACCTTAGTTGAAGCTCAGGAGGATAACGAAAACGACTTTGTTTTTGAAATCAAGAGTAAATACGATTCCTCTCAGGAAATGGGCGTAATACTCGACCAGGATCCCGAAGCAGGATCGATGAAGGTAAAAACAGGCTCCACAATTACCCTGACCGTCAACGGCACCGATACCGAGGTTTCGGTACCCTTTGTTACCAATTATTCCGAGAGCGAGGCTACAGAGGCGCTCAGTGAAAAGAACCTTATGACCGAGGTTATGTATGTTGAAAACACCAAAACGCCTAAGGGCTATGTTATTGAATCATTCCCGACAGCAGGTGTAAAGACGACTATCGGCTCCACCGTTTATATCTACATTGCCAACGGCGAGCGTACCGAGCAGGTAACGCTTCCGTCGGTTGAGGACTATGTCCTTTCGGAGGCAAAGTCCAAGCTTGAGGAGCTGGGACTCACCGTAGAAACCGTGTACGACGACACAAGCCGCGAGGCAAAGGACACTGTGCTTGGAATGTCGCCTTTGCAGTACGGTAAGGTTGACGTAGGCTCTGTTGTTACGCTGACCGTAAGCTCCGGCAAATATGACGAGAACACCGTATCCGTCTATGTTGATTTGCCTTCGGACGTTGAGGACTCGGTGGAAATGACGGTAATTATAGACGGCGTTGTTGACTCTCAGTATTCAAAAACGCTTATGCCCCAATACAACAAAACCTACACTCTCGAATTGACGGGCACGGGCACCTCAACCGTAGTGATTCAGCTTGACGGTGAGGTTTATCGGGAATATTATATAGATTATTCAAGCGGCTCAGCATCGGAAACCGCAGCATATGAATACGCTTACGCCACCACCGCTCCGCCCGAAACAGAGCCGGAAACTGAAGAAGAAACAACCGAGGTAACAGTGCCCGAGGAAACCGAGGAACCGGTTGAAGAGTACACTGAGGCCGAGGAAGAAGAAGAGATTGAATGGTAATATGAGATATGCAGACGGCATTTTAATGAAAATAGTCGGAGGATTTTACTATGTCCGCTGTAACGAAGAGGACTTTGAATGTAAGGCAAGAGGAAGCTTTCGTCAAAGCGGTGTAACTCCGCTTGTGGGAGATTCTGTACATGTATCCGTTCCGGATGAGGGCTACTGCGTTTTGGAAAAGGTATATTTTCCCCGTCAAAATGAGCTGAAACGTCCGCCCCTTGCAAATATCGACCTGCTGATTATTGTCTGCTCCACTATTGATCCATCGCCAAATTATCTTGTTATTGATAAGATGATTGCTTCTGCGGTCAGCAAAAATATTGAACCGGTAATAGTCATTTCAAAAAATGATTTAAAAAACGGTGATGAAATTGCAAAAATTTACAGAAATTCGGGCATCAAGGTGTTTCAATACTCACCCTGTGATATGAGCGAAATCAAAGACTTGAGGGCATATATGTCGAATAAAACCTCAGCATTTTCAGGCAACAGCGGAGTGGGCAAGTCAACGCTTATCAACGCTCTGTTTCCAAAGCTCAGTCTGCAAACGGGCGAGATAAGCAAAAAGCTCGGCAGAGGCAGGCACACCACAAGAACCGTGGAGCTCTTTGAAATTGATAACTGCTTTGTTGCCGATACACCGGGCTTTTCCTCCGTAGACCTGCAGCGATATGAGATGATAGACAAGGATAGGCTTGCGTATTGCTTTCCTGATTTTGAATATTATTTGGGCTGCTGCAAATACGCTTCCTGTTCTCACACCTGCGAGGACGGTTGCAGGATTTTGCAGGCTGTAGCTGACGGCGATATTGAAAAAACACGTCATCAAAGCTATGTTGCCATGTACAATGAGGTTAAGGATATAAAGAAGTGGAAGCTAAAGCAGACTTGATTTAACCTGCGCCTGCTTCGGCTGCGGGAAAATCGGGGATATCAGATAAGGAGTAAAAATGCGTTGTATAATTATTGCAGGCTCGCCCTACATTGATTTTGATTTTGTAGAGGACTTTGTCAAGGACGATGATTTTGTTATTTGTGCCGACAAGGGATATCGCTATGCTATGGAATCGGGGGTCAAGCCCAATATAATAGTCGGCGACTTTGATTCATATACAGGAAATAATTTTAATAATCACGAAACTATTCCGCTCAGCAAGCATAAAGATGATACAGATACTTTGCACGCCATAGACATTGCCTTTAAGCGCGGCTTTAAGCTTATCACCATCCTCGGCGGGCTCGGCGGAAGGCTTGACCATACCTACGCCAATCTGTCTGCACTGCAATATATTTACGAAAAGGGCGGTTGGGGAGTTTTGCTTTCAGAATATGAGAGAATAGAGTATTTGCCCAAGGGTGAGTACGAATTTAATTGCTTGGAGGGCAAGACGTTTTCGCTTTTTCCGTTCGGCTGCAGCGAGGTTTGCGTTTCCTATGAGGGAGCGGAATATCCTTTGAACCGTCAATATCTTAAAAGCAATTTTCCCCGAGGCGTTTCAAATGTATTTACTTCCGATAAGGCAAAAATTAACATTTATGACGGAAATGCAATACTTATGATTATTTTGTCAAATTCTGTAATTTAAATAAAATATTTTTTAATATTCTTTTATGTAAGGTAAAATCCGAATATATTGTGTATAATCATATTATACGTATCACTATGTGGGGGTATAGCTCAGCTGGGAGAGCGTTTGACTGGCAGTCAAAAGGTCACGGGTTCGAGCCCCGTTATCTCCACCAATATTATTTTGCATTTTATATTGTATTATTTTGCTTTTCAGTATAACAATATTGTAATTATAATGACACTTTTAAATCTTGAAAAGAATAAAAAACTTGTGCTATAATTCTTTTATACAAAATAAGTTTTAAAGTTATTTGGAGTTGAATTCAGTTATGTCATTGTGTATGGGTTGTATGCAGGAGATTGGCGGCAACAGGGTTTGTCCGTCCTGCGGTTTTGATAATTCAGAAAAACAACATGCACCGTTTTTACCATATGGCACCGTTCTTTCCAACAGATACATTGTGGGAGAGGGTATTGATACAAACGGCGAGAGTACACGCTACATCAGCTATGATAAGCAAACCGGCGATGTCGTGATTGTATGTGAATTTTTGCCTATAGGACTTTTCAGCAGAGAGCAGGATACAACCGAGGTTAAGGTTAATTATGAGGATCGTCTTGTCTACCGCAAGATGAAGGATGACTTTGTAAATTACTACAGCATTCTTGCAGAGCTTCGTGAGCTTTCCGCTCTTATGAATGTTCATAATATTTTTGAGGAAAACAACACTGTTTATGTCATAGAGGAAAATGAGGATTTAATCCCCTTTGAGGAGTATATCGAAAGGAGCAGCGGCCACCTTGACTGGGATATAGCGCGCCCTCTGTTTATGCCTGTCATTTCTGCGCTCGAGGCTCTTCATAAGCGCGGCGTGGGTCATTATGCCATTGCGCCTAAAAATATGTACATCACCGCTTCGGGCAAAATTAAAATTTCGGGTTTTTCAACCGAAAATGAACGCAAGAGAGGAACTACGTTAAAGTCGCAGCTTTTTTCAGGCTGCGCAGCTCCCGAACAGTATACCGACAATTTTCCGCTTGATGATATTACTGATATTTACGGCTTTTGCGCCACCTTGTTTTATGCGCTGACGGGTCATTTGCCCAAGAACGCAGTAGAGCGTCAAAAGGACAGCAGACTCTTGATGAGCACAACCACGGTCAAGCGTCTGCCTCCGCACGTTGTTTCTGCATTGGCAAACGGCTTGCAGGTTGAGCGTGAAAACAGAATTACCGATTTTGATGAGCTTCGCTCTCAGCTTTCCGTTGCACACACTGCTAAGGCAATTCAGGATGAAATTTCTCGCACGGCAAGTATGAATCTTGCCAAGGAGGAAAAGCGTAAGAAGAACAAAAACGGAATGTCACGTACTTCCATTACCGTTATTGCGGCTGCAATAACAGTGCTTGTGCTCGGCATTGCCGGTGCATTTTGGCTTATGCAGAATCCGCTTTCAGGGCTTTTTGACAACAGCTCCGACAATACAGCCGATTCAACCGAAAGCACCGAGTGGACGGGCGAAACCGTTCCCGACTATCTAGGTATGACCTATGAAGAGGTTTTTGAGGCTGACGAAGCCGACGACAGCGTTACCGTATACAGAAGCTACACCGATGAGTACAGCGACGAGTACGCTGAGGGACTTGTAATGTCGCAAAGTCCCGCTGCCGGCTCCAAGGTTGAGCAGGAGGACGTTATTACAATCAGCATTACAATCAGCTTGGGTTCTCAAATGCGTGAGTTGCCCGAGGTTGAGGGCGAAAAGCTCGACGATGTTGCAGCCGATCTTGCCGACAAGGGCTTGCTTGCTACGGCTGAATACGTATACAGCGACACCGTTGCCGAGGGCAGAGTAATAGGCTACAAGAGCAATGAGGCAGGGGACACGCTTGAGTACGGCTCAACAGTCACCGTAATTGTCAGCAAGGGCAAGGAAGAACAGTCAACAACTCAGTCTTGATGTATGATTCTGAGATTTTTTAATAAGAAGCTTGCTCTAAGCTTTTAGAAGTTTTCATTTTGCATTTCATCTACAGCTCCTTAAATAAAATCAGCTGTCCGTATTCTTTGCGGACAGCTTTTTGATTAAAGGCTAAAAATTAAGCCGCTCGGTTATGCGTTTGCCAAACGAGCCCTGATGTTTTTTTCTGTATACTGAATCACATTGTACAGCGAGGGTGCGCTCTTTTCAAAGTATCTTGAGATATAATCTGTGGAAAGCGGAATTTTCAGGCTTTCATCGGCAATCAGCTCGTCAATGATTTCCAGCTCAATCGCCATTGCGCAGCTGCACAAATTCCTGTAGCTTGACTGCTTCACGGAAAACATACTCTGAGAATTGCTCTTATCCGAGGAATAAAGCGTTCTGAAAATCTGATATTCGGCGCTCATCATATAGTTGCTGACTGTAGTGGTAAGCTTTTTGTTGCCAATCTGAGCCAGAATATCAAAAATCAAAGAGGTAGTGTTGACGATAAATTTCTTGTTGATTTGGTTAATCATATTTCCCTTTGCCACACCTGAGCTTTCACTGTCGGGGATATCGTCAACATTGATAACGGCACCGTTTTTCTGTGCCGTCCTGCCCAGCAGATAATCGCACGACACCTCATAGTATTCGGCGGTTCTCACAAGAAAATCCAGACTGCATTCTCTTATGCCTTTTTCGTAGTGGGAGAGCAGCGACTGAGAAATTCCCAAATCCGCAGCCGCTTTCTTTTGACTCAGAGCCCTTTCCTTGCGTAAAAGAGTTATTATTCTCGGAAAATCCTTATTCATATCTTGACACCTCAATTTTATAGATAGTATAATAAGTGCATAATCATCTGCTCCTAAAGCTGCGGAAGCTATGTGCCTTTCAGCGGTAATCCAAATAAAAGGCTTACCCGTATAAAAATATTAAGCAAGCAAATTATACAAACAGTATAATATAAATATAACAAATTGTAAATAGATTCGAGGAATTTTATGAAATCTTATATTATCCATTTTATACGTCACGGCGCAGTTGAAGAAACGCTGCGCGGCAAATACATAGGCACGACCGATGTTCCCCTGTCCTCGCTCGGACGGGCTGCGCTTAAAAAGCTTGATCACGAAAACAGATATCCGGGCGCTCAGGCTGTGTTTACAAGTCCTCTCAAGCGCTGCAAGGAAACCTGCTCTATTTTGTATCCTGAGCATGACCCGATAGTGATTACCAACCTTTCCGAGTGCAATTTCGGCGAGTGGGAGGGCAAGACAGCCGAAGAACTGAAGGGTGACGCCGATTTTGAAAAATGGCTTGCAGGCGACAGCTCCGTAAAGCCGCCGAGAGGCGAGAGCAATGCCGATTTCACCCGCAGAATTTGCAGAATATTTGAGGACATCGCAGCTGGTGTTATGAAAACCGGAACTACGGAAAGCGTTATTGTAACCCACGGCGGAGTTATTATGACTCTGCTTGCAGTTTATGGACTTCCGCAAGCCAAGCCCTTTGAGTGGACAATGGACAACGGCTTCGGCTTTTCAGTCAGAATTACACCTATGCTCTGGCAGAGAGATAAGGTTTGCGAGGTGTTCCAAACAATTCCGCTTCCGCTGGATAACTGACTTTTTTACTGAATTGTAGTGCAGTTTACAATCTTTTGTCAAATGATGTGTAATAATATTATTAAATCAGCAAATGCTCAGTCAGCATTTGCGCCGGACAAGCGCCGATAATCGGCACTTCAAATATCAGATTGCTCCGGCTTATTATCACTAAGGAGAGAAAATTATGGCAGATTACAAAATTACCTTGCTTAAGGGCGACGGAATAGGCCCTGAAATTGTGAATCAGGCAGTCAAGGTGCTTGATAAGGCAGGCGAGAAGTTCGGCTTCTCGGTTGAATACGATGAGGCTCTGCTCGGCGGCTGCGCCATAGACGCCACAGGTGTTCCGCTTCCCGATGAAACAGTTGCAAAATGTAAGGCTTCCGACAGCGTAATGCTCGGCGCAGTGGGCGGTCCCAAGTGGGACACTCTTCCCGGAAATCTTCGCCCCGAAGCAGGCTTGCTCGGAATCAGAGGGGCTCTCGGACTTTTTGCAAATCTCCGTCCGTCGGTCATCTTCGGACCCTTGAAGAGCGCTTCCCCGATTAAGGACGAAATCATAGGCAGAAATCTTGACATTATGATTGTGCGTGAGCTTACCGGCGGCATTTATTTCGGAGAAAGAGGAAGAAAAGAAGTTGACGGACAGCCTGCTGCCTGGGATACTGAGATGTACACCGTACCTGAAATTGAGAGAATTGCGCGCGTAGCTTTTGACCTCGCTATGAAGAGAAACAAAAAGCTTACAAATGTTGACAAGGCCAATGTGCTTGAGTCCTCCCGCCTTTGGAGAGAAACCGTTATCAAGGTATCAAAGGATTATCCCGAGGTTGAACTCAACCATATGTATGTTGACAACTGCGCAATGCAGCTTGTGAGAAATCCAAGACAGTTTGACGTAATTGTTACTTCAAACATTTTCGGTGATATTATTTCCGATGAGGCTTCTATGATAGCCGGCTCAATCGGTATGCTTGCTTCGGCAAGTCTTTCGGGCGGCAAGCTCGGTCTTTATGAGCCTATCCACGGCTCTGCACCCGACATTGCAGGTCAGGGAATAGCCAATCCGCTTGCAACAATTCTTTCTGTAGCTATGATGCTCAGATATTCGCTTGATCAACCGACCGCTGCCAACGCTATAGAGTCCGCAGTAGCCAAGGTGCTTGAAAACTACCGCACTCCCGACATTTATGAAGAGGGTATGCAGAAGGTAGGCTGCGAGCAAATGGGAGATCTTGTCTGCCAAGCTCTTTGATTATGAGTGCTGACAAAAAGGGGGAAGGCTCTGTGCAGCTTTATGATATGCACTCTCATATATTGCCTGAATTTGACGACGGAGCCAAATCGGTTGAGGAAAGCCTCAGTCTGCTTGATTGTCTTAAAAAACAGGGTGTGAGCAACGTGTGTCTTACTCCTCACTTTTATTCCTACGAGATGAGTGTGAGCGACTTTGCCCAAAAAAGAGATGACGCTTTTGAAAGGTTTAAGCCCTCTTTGCCTGATGATATGAATATTATTGTCGGGGCGGAGGTGTTCGTCACTAAATATCTCTTTGTAAATGACGACCTTTCGCCCTTGACCTATGGCAACTCAAACTACATTTTGACCGAGCACGGCTACGGCGCGCGCTTTTCAGACCACACAATGGGTTATATTCTCAATCTGATTGAAGGTCACGGCTTGACTCCCGTGCTGCCGCACGTTGAGCGTTATCCTACGCTGATGAACGATCCTTCTGTCATTAGAGAGTTAAAGGATATGGGCGTCATAATTCAGACAAATGTTTCAAATTACACTAAAAAAGGCAAGTTTTTCAAAAAACGCAAATTGCTTAAGCTGATAGACGACGGTTTGATTGATATAATCGGCACCGATGCACATTCGTTTTCTCATAATTCTCCTGAATTTTATACTGAGGCACTTGACTGTATCTCTCAAAAATGCGGAGAAGATACGACTGAGGCAATGATGAAGAATGCCGAACAAATCTTTGAAAGCGCATTGTAATTTAATGTGCCTGCCTCAAAATTTAACAAGATACGATTAAACGGACCGAGCTTTTTACTCTGTCTGTTTTTTGCTTAAAAAGCTTAACCCCGTATTTTCTTTGGCTGAAAATACGGGGTTATATTGGAGATAATCTTATGAAAAACTCTCAAACAAAGGCGTTATCCCTTAACGGCACCTGCTACAACGCCCTCGATTATATATTTCTGACAAGCAAAGTAGAATATAATAATTGGAATAATGCTAAGCACAATCAACGCCATAATAGCGCTGGTGTCGGTGTGACCGTAGCTGCCGTTGAGATATTGGATATGGATGGGTATGGTTCTGTACGACTTGTCAAGAATGAGGTAGGGAAGAAGGTAGTCGTTCCAAATCCACATTGTTTCAAGAATTGCCACGGAAATAAACGTGGGCTTCATAATGGGGAGAACAATGCCGAAAAATGTCCTTAGCGGTCCTGCACCGTCAACATCGGCTGCCTCCTCAATTTCAAGCGGAATTGACTTGACAAATCCCGAGAACATAAACACCGCCAGTCCTGCTCCGAAGCCGAGGTAAATTACCAAAATGCCCCAGGGGGAGGTCAAATGCAGAGTATCTGCCGTTTTGGACAGGGTGAACATAACCATCTGAAAGGGTACTACCATTGAGAATATGCAGAAATAATAAATTATTTTGCACAATACAGTGTTTGAACGCTGAATGTACCATGCGCACATTGAGGTACAGAAGAGTATAAGAAACACGCCGCCCACGGTAATAAACAAGCTGCAAGCTATTGTTTGCCAGAAGGGATGGTTGCCGTAGAACATACCGGTGATGTAGCTCTGCAGGCCCACAAAGGTATCGGCTGTGGGCAGCTCAAACGGCCCTCTGCTGATTGCAGCGTTAGATTTAAACGAGTTCATAAATACTATGACTACCGGAGCAACATAGAAGATAGATACCACAGTAAACAGAGCTGTCAGGATTTTCATACCTAAAGTTTGCTTTTTCTTCGGCTTTTTTTCTTTTGCTTTAGCTTCAACCTTTGCCATTACTGCTGCACCTCTCTTTTCCTTGTGAAATAAAGCTGTGCCAGCGCAATAACTACAACTATTAAGAAGAAGATTACGCCCTCAGCCTGACCCACGCCGCGAGAATTTTGGTTGGCGTAGAAGGTATTGTAAATGTTCAATGCCATCATTTGAGTTTGATAAATCATAGTTCCGCTCTCAGATACCACGCCCGGCGCGCCGCCCGTTAGGGCAAGGTTCTGGTCGAACAGCTTGAATGAATTGGTAAGCGTTAGGAAGGTGCAGATTGTGATGGAGGGAGCCATCATCGGAATGGTCACGTTTTTGAGCAGCTGACCCTTGCCTGCACCGTCAATCCTTGCCGCCTCATATAAATCGCCCGGTACACTCTGGAAGCCTGCAATGTATATAATCATCATATATCCCGCCTGCTGCCAGCACATCAGTATAATAAGTCCCCAAAAGCCGAATCGGGCGTCAAGGTTGATATTTGTACCGTAATACTGAAGAATACCGTTGAAAATAAGCTGCCAAATGTAGCCGAGGATGATACCGCCGATGAGGTTCGGAACGAAGAATACCGTTCTGAAAATGTTAGAGCCTCTTATTCCCAGCGTAAGAGCATAGGCTACAAAGAACGCAATTAAATTGATAAGAACTACAGAAACAACTACAAATAATGCCGTAAACCAAAACGACCTTATAAAGCCTTCGTTTTGGAATGCCTTGATATAGTTGTCAAAGCCCACAAAGGTGGCGTCGCTTGTGGTTCTGAATTTGCAGAAAGAAAGATAAATTCCGCTGAAGAAGGGATAAACAAACCCTATAATAAACGCCAAAAGCGTCGGAAGCACAAAGATAAGAAAATATATCTTTCTTTTTGGTTTTTTAAACATAATAAAATTGCCTTTCCGTTCATAAAAAAGAGGGGAAGTAGGCTCTGCTTCCCCTCAAGACTGAACAAATATTATACAGAATCGGGGGTTAGCTGTTATTTGCAGCATATTCGGTTGCCCAACCGTTTACAAATGCAGTAACAACGTCATCCCAAGTATCATCGCTCGGACTTGCGGCATACTGTGTAAGAACAGTACCAACGCCGTCTTTCCAATCTTCACTGGGCATTGTTGTGAAGTTCCAGCTTACGGGAGTTTTGCCTGCCTCGGTAAGCTCTGTATCAATCTGAACGAATACGTTTGTAGCTTCCTTAGCTGATTTGAAAGGAATTACAAAGCTCATATCGTCTGCCATAGCTGTTGTACCTGTTTCGCTTGTAACACACCAATACAGGAAGTCCTCAGTTGCCTGAATGTCCTCTTCGCTTGCATTGCTGTTAATGCACCAATAGTTCTCAGAACCTGTGCAAAGGCCCTGATTAGCTTCGTCGCCTACGCCGATGTAGATAGGAAGCATACCGAGATCATCATCTGTGAGACCGCCCTCGATAAGAGCCGAATATTCCCAGCTGCCGTTCTGGAAGAATACAGCGTCGCCGTCGATGAACTCTGTTTCGGAGTCGGTTGCTGTCTTATTAGCAAGATCTGAGCCGTCGCAGGTTGAATCTGTGATATAGAGGTCAAAGATATCTCTGCAGTTGTCAAGATATGTGCCCTGGATAGCTTCGGAAGAAGAAATACCCTCATCAAGATATTCAAAGTAGATGGGGAGGTTAGCAAGGTGTGTCTTATATCTCCAGTCTGAAGATGAATCCATACCAGCTGAAGTGAATGCGCCCTTAACGCCGAGGTCATCGGCATTTGCCTGAATTTCATCAGCTACAGTCTTGAGTGCTTCAAAGCTGTTGATGTCGTCGATTGAAGTGATGCTTGCATAATCGGAATCACAATATTTCTGAAGAAGAGTTTTGTTGTAAATGATGCCGTAGGACTCAATTACATAAGCAATACCGTAAACTGCGCCGTCCTCTGTGAGAGCGTAGTCCTCGGAGGTAAGCTCGCCGTAAACAGCTGTGTCGCTGAGGTCAGCGCAATAGTCCTTCCAGTTTGCAAGACCTACCGGGCCGTTTACCTGGAAGAGGGTAGGAGCCTCGCTCTTGTCCATTTCAGCGGTAAGAGTTTCCTCATAGGTGCCGTCGGCAGCAGTCTTAACAGTTACCTCAACGCCTGTTTCCTCTGTGTAAGCAGCAGCAAGATTTTGCCATGCTTCGTCCTGTTCGGGCTTAAAGTTCAAATAATAAACCTTGCCTGTGCTTGTTGATGAGCCGGAGTCGCTTGAATCGCCGGAGCCTGAGCAGCCTG
>JAJQDK010000052.1 GCA_021202245.1 Clostridiales bacterium | reverse complement strand
AACGAACGGCAACCTCGATTTTGCCCTAACCTATATTATAATACGGTCGTTTTATAATTGCAACTGTTATTTTTCCGATAATTGTTTATAATATTCAAAAGAGTGAAATCCGCTTTAAGAGCCCGTTAAACAAAAATTTTGAGAATTTTTTATTATAATTCCTTTCAAAACTTGACATATAGGGAGCAAGTAGGGTAAAATAATATGAATGTATATTTATTGTGATGTATAGTGCGCCGCAATAATTGTACTTAAAATATTTCGGTAATAAAACCGAAAACAGATTCGGAAATAAATCCGTATGATGCTTGCGGATTGAAAAATAGAGCGGCAGAAAATTTATCCTGAATAGGGTCGTAAAATATTCGTGTCCTATTGTATTATCCATGCTTTCCCCTCAAAAATGAGGCGGATAACGGCGCAGGTGAAAATATGAGGGCAAAAAGATAAATTTATTCAGCTGCATGGTATTTTTATTTCAATATTAAAATAAGCAGCCGTTCGGCTTAACATCGGCTGCTGAGAAAAACGGAGGTAAATTTGTGAGTACAGAAACAAAAAAGAATAATTTTAAGGTGAAGCAAACAAGGTACTCAAACGGCAAAAACCATGCCGCAAATCAGAAAAACAACGGAAACCGCAAACAAAACAGCAAAAAGCCTACAGGTTTAAGCAGCAGCGCTTCGGGACGGAAGCTGAAGAAAAACTATCGAAAAAGAACCTACTCAAAGCCCGGTAATTCAAAACCCGTTACTAAGCCCTCGGTGAAAATCGCCTTTCTCGGCGGACTTAATGAGATTGGCAAAAACATTATGCTGATTGAATGTGAAAACGATATTATAATTGTTGACTGCGGTATGGCATTCCCGGACGGAGATATGCTCGGCGTGGACCTTGTCATTCCCGATTTTACTTATGTTGAGCAGAACAGCGACAAAATAAAGGGTATAGTGCTTACCCACGGTCACGAGGACCATATAGGCGGTTTGCCGTTTTTGCTTTCAAGGGTAAATGTTCCGATATACGGAACTCCCCTTACTTTGGGACTTGTTGAAAACAAGCTCAGGGAGCACAGTCTGCTCAACAGATCTCAGCTCAATATTGTTAATGCGGGCGACACAATCAAGCTCGGCTGTATGAGTGTGCAGTTCATACATGTGAACCATTCAATTCCCGATGCGGTTGCCTTTGCAATCAGAACGCCGGGCGGCACTATTGTCCATACCGGTGACTTTAAGATAGACTGCACGCCTATTACGGGCGATATGATAGACCTTTCAAGCATTGCCAAGGTAGGCGACGAGGGAGTGCTTGCGCTTCTTGCGGAAAGCACAAACGCCGAGCGCCCCGGCTACACTCAAACCGAGCAAAAGGTTACCGAAAGCTTTGAAAATCTTTTCCGTCAGGCGGAGCGTTACAGGATTATCATCGCAACCTTTGCTTCAAACGTAAACCGTGTGCAGCAAATTATCAACTGCGCCGAAAAGTACGGCAGAAAGGTAGCTTTTTCAGGCCGCAGTATGGTAAATTATATGGCTGTGGCGCAAAAGTTAGGTTATCTTACAATTCCCGAAAACATATTGATTGATATAGATATGCTTGATAAATATATGCCTGAGCAGGTTGTTTTGGTAACAACAGGCAGTCAGGGCGAGCCTATGAGCGCGCTGTCAAGAATGGCGTATTCGGACCACCGCAAGGTAATGGTGGGCGAGGGCGATTTTATCATCATCTCGGCTAATCCCATTCCCGGCAATGAAAAGACCGTGGGCAATGTTGTTGACGAGCTTCTCAAAAAGGGCTGCAAGGTTGTTTACGAGTCAATGTATGAGGTTCACGTTTCGGGTCACGCCTGTCAGGAGGAGCTTAAAATTATGCACCGCCTTGTAAAACCGAAATATTTTATTCCGGTTCACGGCGAGCAAAAGCACCTCAGAAAGCACGCAGAGCTTGCTCAGTTCCTCGGCACCGACCGCAAAAATATATTTATAGGCGACGTGGGCAGCGTTGTGGAATTAAATGAAAATTATATGAAGGAGCTTCCGTCCGTTACCACAGGCAAGGTATTTGTTGACGGCTTGGGCGTAGGCGATGTCGGAAGCATAGTTCTTCGCGACCGTAAGCATCTCGGCCAGGACGGACTGATAATTATAGTAGCCTCTCTTGACGTTTATGACGGTCACGTAATAAGCGGTCCCGATATTGTTTCAAGAGGATTTGTATATGTGCGAGAGAGCGAGGGCTTGCTTGACGAGGTCAAAAAGCTTGTGCTTTCAATTCTTGACGACTGCGCCGAGAATAATATTCACGAGTGGGGCATAATCAAGAATAGAATTAAAGACGAGGTTTCAAAGCTTATCGGTCAGAAAACCCGTCGTGCGCCGATGATTCTCCCGATTTTGCAGGAGGTTTAAGGCGGCGTATGCAAGTGCCGGCTGTGATTGACGGCATTGTTCGTCTGTGTTTGAATTTATCAGAGGTTTGATATGAAGAAGAAGCATTGGACATTATCACCGTGGTTTATAATATTTGCTGCAGCAATGATGTTTATGGCCACAGCATCCTACAGCTATAATATAATATTGTGCTATATTGAGCTGGGAATTTCCGTGGCGGCGTTTGCGGTTGTATTTGTGATGTCCTTCAAATTTAACAATTATATCAGGAGTATTGTAAAAAGCGCCGCAGGCAAGATAAGCGGTGTTGAGAGCGATTACCTTGAGGAATACAAATTCCCCGTTGCCGTGGCAGGCGAGAAGGGCGACATAATTTGGTGCAATTCACGCTTCAGAAAAAATATGTGCAGCGGCAAAAGTCCTGAGGGCGAAAATATCAGCGCCTACCTTTCCGACCGCAATATTAACGACGTCAAGGACGGAGAGGGCATTGATGTTGCCGTAAACGGCAGGGAATATACTGCGTTTTTTCAGTCTGTGGACGGCGGAGCGGTATGCCAGTTTATCGAGAACACCTTTTACAAGGAAACTGCTCGGGAATACCAGGCTTCACGTCCGTGCGTGGCAATAATTACCTTTGATAATGCCGACGACTTTGCAAATGAGTCCGATGAGGTGTACTCGGAGATTGTAATAAGCGTTCGCTCCTGCCTTCAAAAGTGGGCGGCTGAATATGACGCTTTGTACAAAAAGATAAGCGATAACCGCTATATGATAATTTTTCGCGAGAGCGACGTTGAAAAGCTTGTTGAAGCAAAATTCCCTGTTTTGCGTCAGATACACTCAATTAAATATAATCAGCACGAGGCTACAATTTCCGCAGGACTGTGCAGAGGCGCCAAAACCATCAAGGACAGCGAGGCAAATGCCAGAAAGGCGCTTGAGATGGCGCTCGGCAGGGGCGGAGACCAGATAGCTGTAATTAGGGATAACAGCTACGAATTTTTCGGCGGAACAGCCGTTGCCGCCGAAAAGGTAAGCAAGGTGCGTATGCGTGTTATAGCAAATGCCGTAAGCCGTGCTGTCGCAGACTGCGACAAGGTGTATATAATGGGTCACCGCTTTTCGGATCTTGACTGCGTCGGTGCCTCTATAGGTATGCAGTGCATAATGGAAAGGTCGTTTAACCGCTATTCCAAGATTGTAATTGATAAATCCACCTCAATGGCGCAAAGTATGATTGAGTATGCCGAGGAAAAGCTTTCATCCGACATATTTATAATGCCCGATGAAGCGCTCAGAGGCATTACTCCGAAATCGCTTTTAATCATAGTTGACACGCATATAAAAACATCTCTTGAAAGTATGGGACTGTTTGAGAAAAGCAAAAAGGTAATCGTTGTGGACCACCACAGGAAGGCGGTCAACTTTATTGACAATGCTTTGGTATTTTGCCACGAGCCGTCAGCCTCCTCCGCTTCCGAGATGTGCAGCGAAATTATAAGCTATCTTGACGACAAGCCACTCGGTTATGTTCAGGCAAACGCTCTTTTGTCGGGCATAATGCTTGACACCAAAAACTTTGTAATTAAAACAGGCGTCAGAACATTTGAGGCTGCCGCTTATCTCAAAAAGAAAGGCGCAAACACCGTCACCGTAAAGGAAATGTTTGCGGACAGCATAGATACATATCGTGAAAAGGTTGATATAGTCTGCAACGCTCATATTTACAAGGGCTGCGCAGTATCTGTTGCACAAAAGGACGCTGATGACGTCAGGCTTGCCTCAGCTCAGGCTGCGGATGAAATGCTGACAATTCAGGGCGTAAACGCTTCGTTTGTAATTTATAAGGATTCTCACAGGATAAATATTTCCGCCAGAAGCTACGGAAAGATAAATGTTCAGATAATAATGGAAAAGCTCGGCGGCGGAGGTCATCAGACTATGGCTGCCGCTCAGCTCGGAAATATATCAAAGGAGCTTGCTTATCAGCAGCTGCTTGCAGTGATTGACGAAGTGCTTGATGACGTAAGTCACGAGTGATGAAAGGATGATTTAAGTGAAGGTAATTTTATTGCAGGATGTAAAGGCCCTCGGCAAAAAGGGCGAGCTTGTGAACGCTTCCGATGGATATGCACGCAACTTTTTGCTTCCCAAAAAGCTTGCCAAGGAAGCCAACGCGCAGGCTATGAACGAATACAAAAATGCAGAGGATTCCAGAAACTATAAAATTGCTACTCAAAAGGCTCAGGCTGAGCATCATAAAAAGGTGCTTGAGGGCAAAACCTTTAAAATGACCGCAAAGGCAGGTCAGGGAGGACGACTTTTCGGCAGCATAACCGCAAAGCAGGTTGCCGAGGAAATAAAAAAGCAATACAATATAGTTATAGATAAGCGTAAAATTGTACTCGACTCCGATATAAAGGAGTTCGGCACATACACCGCTCAAATTAAGCTTTACTCAGGCATCACCGCTGAAATTGACGTTCAGGTGTCCGAGGAATAAGCCCTGCCTTGATTTAAATTAAAAAACCTATTCGCCGATGTTAAGCGAGCTTGCATCGTGCTTTGCTCCGAATTTAAAAATATATAAGTAAATTAAGGGTAACATTATGGCTGATACAATGTTTAGCGGCGATTACGACGGTCTTAATATGCCGTACAGCCCTGAGTCCGAGCAGGCTGTTTTGGGTGCGATTATCCTTGACAGCTCTGTTTTCGACAAGGTGATTGACTACATAAAATCTCCCGATTATTTTTATGTGGCTCTGCACAAGCTGATTTTTGCCGAAATTTCAAATATGATAGATTTCGGCACAGCAGTTGACTTTGTAACGCTTCTTGAAAGATTAAAACAGAATAAAGCTTTTGACGAATCAACGGGCAAGACATATCTTATGGATTTGGTAAACAACTGCCCGTCAATTTCAAATGCCGGCGCTTATGCCAAGGTAATAGCCGACAAATACAATACGCGCAAGCTCATTGCGGCGGCAAGGGATATTATAGACGATGCCGCCGCCGGTGAGGAGGAAACCTCCGTTCTAATTGATTCGGCTGAGCAAAAAATCTTTGACATCAGAAAGGACAACGAAAGGCGGGGACTTGAACGTATTGACAGCGTCATTCTGCAAACCTTTGACCGCCTTGACGCGCTCAATAAAAACGCCGACGATTCTCTCAAGCCTATCCCTACGGGAATCGGCGACCTTGATATAGTAATCACGGGACTTAACCGAAGCGACCTCATTCTGCTTGCGGCACGACCCGGTATGGGTAAGACAAGCTTTGCGCTCAATATAGCGCGGCATGCCGCCTGCAAGGCAAAAAAGACCGTTGCGTTTTTCTCCCTTGAAATGTCAAAGGAGCAGCTTGCAAGCCGTTTGCTTTCTACCGAAGCGCTTGTAGGAGGCACAAAGCTGCGCTCCGGCAACCTCAACGACGACGAGTGGGCAAGGCTTATACCGGCAGGCGATGTTTTGAGCAAAGCCAACCTGTATCTTGACGATACTCCCGGTATAACCGTTACCGAAATGAAGTCGAGGCTCAGAAGGCTCAAGGACCTTGACCTTGTTGTCATCGACTATTTACAGCTTATGGCAAGCGGCAGAAGAATTGATAACCGTGTTCAGGAGATTTCCGAAATTACAAGAAATTTAAAAATTCTTGCCAAGGAAATGAATGTTCCCGTTATCACGCTTTCTCAGCTTTCCCGTGCCTCGGAGCAGCGCACCGATCACCGTCCGCAGCTTTCCGACCTGAGAGATTCGGGCTCTATTGAGCAGGATGCCGATATAGTTCTCTTTCTGTATCGTGAGGGCTATTATTCGGATAAAGACCCCGAAAACGCTGCGCCGGGCGCCGATATGAATTCGGGCGAATGTATAGTTGCCAAAAACCGTCACGGCGAAACCCGCTCGGTCAAGCTTCATTGGCAGGGAGAATTTATGCGTTTTACCGGTACGGAGGACAGAGATGAATAAGCTCGTTTTGAATACAATGTCAAAATACAGGCTTCTTCAAAACGGCGACAGGGTAATTGTCGCCCTGTCGGGGGGCGCAGATTCCGTTGCGCTTCTCGATGTTCTTATTTCTTTGAAAGAAAAATTAAATCTTACCGTCTATGCCGCCCACGTCAATCATAATTTGCGCGGGGCTGAAGCAGACAGAGATGAAAGCTTCTGTAAATTTCTTTGCAAGAATTATAATACAGAGCTTTTTGTAAAAAGCGTAAATGTAAGGGCTTTGGCAAAGGAGCAAAGAATAAGCGAAGAGCTTTGCGGCAGAAACGTAAGGTACGGCTTTTTTGACGAGCTGTCTGCCCGGCTCAGGGCAAAGGTAGCTACCGCTCACACCGCCTCGGATAATGCCGAAACCCTGATTTTTAACATAGTGCGGGGATCATCCTTAGGGGGAGTCTGCGCTATTCCTCCCAAGAGGGGAAATATAATTCGTCCGCTCATAGAGGTTACTCGTGACAGGATTGAGGATTATTGCCGGAAAAAGGGTCTTGAATATATGACAGACAGCACAAATTCCTCCGACGATTACACACGAAATAAAATCCGCCACAATGTAATTCCCGTGCTTAAGGAAATCAACCCCGGATTTGAAGCCGCAGCAATGCGCCTGAGCGAGAATGCATCCGATATTCTAAGCTATATTAACAGCCAAACTGCATCGTCGCTTGATAATTGCCGTGTGCAATACGGCTATGACTGCAAAAAGCTTGCTGAGTTTGACAGCGCAATCCTAAATAATGCTGTAGTGACGATATGCAGGGAGGAAGCTCATTTTTCTCCCGAGCAAAGGCATATTGACCTGATAAAAAATATTATAAACAACGGCGGAGCTATAAACCTGCCGAACGGATTTTCGGTTATCGCAAAGCAGAATATACTGAGAATTGCCGAAAATGTAAGCTCAGAGGATTTTGCACGGGAATTTTCTCCGGTGGAATTAAAATCAGAGATGAGCTTTGAGTTTTCCGATAAGCAATATTCCGTAAAAGAAATATTGCTTGCTTCCAAAGACGAATCAGAACTCAACGCAGCTTCTGACGGTATAGATGATTATAATAATTTGCTCAATCCCGATATTCTTGCCGACGGGCCTGTGTTCAGAACTCGCAGGCAGGGGGACAGGTTCACCTATCCGCAGCGCAGAATAACCAAGCCGCTGCGCAAGACAATGAACGAAATGAAAATCCCCTCTGAAGCAAGGGATAAAATTCTTGTTTTGGCGCTCGACAGCACAATTTTATGGTGTGAGAGCATCGGGGCGTCATTGCAGGCGCAATGTAATAATTCTGATAAAGCATTAAAAATTGATGTTAAGCAGGCAAATCGGCTCAGCTCTGATTTAAATGCAAAAAACGAGGTAGTGTGATGCACAAGGATATTGAGAGTGTGCTTGTTTCGGAAAAAGAAATTGAAAATATTGTGAACACTCTTGCAAAGAAAATTGAAAAAGATTATAATGATAAAGACCTTATAATGGTCGGACTGCTCAAGGGCAGCGTTGTTTTTATGTCCGACCTTATGAGGAAAATCAACCTTTTATTTCCCATAGATTTTATCGTCTCCTCAATATACGGCCGCGGGACAGAAAGCTCCGGCAGAGTAAATTTGATAAAGGATATGTCCCTGCCTGTTGAAAATAAGGATATTCTGATTGTTGAGGATATTGTAGATTCCGGCCGCACGCTTGATTTTATCAAAAATTATCTGCTGGTCAAAAGAGCAAATTCAGTCAGAATATGCACGCTGTTTGACAAGCCCGTACGCCGTGCAGCGGATGTTGCGGTTGATTACACGGGTATGACTGTTCCCGATTCCTTTATTGTGGGGTACGGGCTTGATTATAATGAAAAGTACAGAAATCTTCCGTATGTCGGTATTTTAAGCGACCGCTGCATTAAGCAGAGCTGATTACGGTTGATTACATAATATAGATTTTATCTAAAATAATATATAGAGGAGTGACTTCTATTGGATAATAAGAAAAAGATACGCAATTTGCTTTTTTATCTGGGAATACCTGTTTTAATAATTTTGGCAGTAGCTATGCTCTACAGCTCTCAACAGACAGAAACCCCTCAAACCTCCGATTTGGTACAATATTTTATTGATGACGAGGTTAAAAGCTACACCGTAAACTACGGCTCCGGAGCCATTGAAATTACCCTTAAGGACGGAGTCAGCGCCCATTCGGACGTCGATGCCGATAGCACCTCAGCCACGGTTAGCATCGCAACAGAAAGTACAACGGCATCCGGCAGTACGGGCAGCGCAAATTCCGGCTCGGCAGCTTCCAATGTTGTGGTCAGCGGCGAGCTTGCCGATATTCAAAGATTTCTCGATGTTATAGAGCCTTATCAGGCGTCAGCCGATGAGGCCATAGAATATGACCTTGTAAAAGCAAGCGACAATTCTTTGCTTTATGAGCTTATACCCACCATACTTATCACCGTACTGCTCATCGGCGTATGGATTTACTTTATGAGAAGAATGGGCGGCGGAGGCTTCGGCGGCAGGGAAATGAGCTTCGGCAAAGCCAAAATTAAAAATACAAATGACGACAAGTGCAAAACCACCTTTGACGATGTTGCGGGCGCAGACGAGGAAAAGGAGGAGCTTCAGGAGGTAGTTGAATTCCTCAAGGCTCCCGACAAGTTTAACAAGCTCGGCGCAAGAATCCCCAAGGGCGTTCTGCTTGTGGGACCTCCCGGAACAGGTAAAACTCTCCTTGCAAGAGCCGTTGCCGGTGAGGCGGGCGTTCCGTTCTTCTCAATTTCAGGCTCCGACTTTGTTGAAATGTTTGTCGGCGTGGGTGCGTCCCGTGTGCGTGATTTGTTTGACCAGGCAAAGAAAAATTCACCCTGTATTGTATTTATAGATGAGATTGATGCTGTAGGCAGACAGAGGGGCGTAGGTCTCGGCGGCGGCAACGATGAGCGTGAGCAGACTCTTAATCAGCTCCTCGTAGAAATGGACGGCTTCGGAGTAAACGAAGGCGTAATCCTGATTGCGGCAACCAACAGACCCGACGTTCTCGACCCGGCTCTTATGCGCCCCGGCAGATTTGACCGTCAGGTTGTAGTAAGCTATCCGGACGTAAACGGCAGAGAGGCTATCCTAAAGGTTCACGCCCGCAAAAAACCGCTTGCTCCCGATGTAAAACTCAAAACCATTGCAAAAACCACTGCGGGCTTTACCGGTGCCGACCTTGAAAATCTCCTCAACGAGGCTGCTCTCCTTGCCGCAAGGAAGAACAAAAAAGCTATCACAATGAAAGAGATTGAGGAAGCTACAGTCAAGGTTGTAGTCGGAGCGGAGAAAAAGTCAAAGGTAATGAGTGAAAAGGAAAAGAAGCTGACCGCTTATCACGAGGCAGGTCACGCAATCCTCTTTGAAAAGCTCCCGACTCAGGACCCTGTTCACGAGATTTCCATTATCCCCAGAGGTATGGCAGGCGGCTATACAATGCCCTTGCCGAGTGAGGATAAGTCCTATAATTCAAGAAATGAAATGCTTGACGATATAGTAGTTTCTCTCGGCGGACGTGTAGCCGAGGCCTTGATTCTTGACGATATCTCAACCGGTGCGTCAAATGATATTGAAAAGGCCACCAAGACCGCCCGTTCAATGGTTACCAAATACGGTATGACCAAGGAACTGGGATGTGTTTGCTACGGCGCCGACAGCACTAATTCCTTCATTTCCCGTGAGATGGGCGGCAGTGCTCAGGATTATTCCGAGGCAACGGCAGCCAAGATTGACGAGCTTGTACTCGAAATTGTGAATAATGCTTATGACAGAGCCGAGAAGATACTCAGCGACAACGTAGATAAGCTTCACGAAACTGCAGCCTACCTCATTAAGCACGAGAAGATGAACGGTGAGGACTTCAAGGCTGTAATGGACGGAACCTATGTTGAACCGCCCGAAGAGGACGAGGAAAGCGAAGCGGAATTTAACACAGCCGAAAACGGCAGCGAAGCAGATAATACTTCCGATTCGGAAGAAAGCACAAACGAATAAGCTTTTCAGTCATAGCCTCTCAAAACGCTGAGAGGCTATGCGTATCTTGATTATTACTTTGAGGGAGATTTTCCTAAGGGGGATTGAAAAATGGCGTATGATAAAATAACGGTAAAGGGAGCCAAGGAGCATAATTTAAAAAATATCGACGTTAAAATTCCGCGCAATAAGCTTGTGGTTATGACGGGACTTTCGGGGTCGGGCAAAAGCTCCCTTGCGTTTGATACAATTTATGCCGAGGGACAAAGGCGATATGTAGAAAGCCTTTCCTCGTATGCAAGAATGTTTCTCGGTCAAATGGACAAACCGAATGTAGAGAGCATAGAGGGCTTGTCGCCCGCAATTTCCATTGACCAGAAAACAACCTCAAAAAATCCACGCTCAACCGTCGGAACCGTCACTGAGATTTACGACTATCTGCGCTTGCTCTATGCGAGAATAGGCATACCTCACTGCGCCGTGTGCGGCAGGGAAATACGTCAGCAGTCCGTTGACCAGATAGTTGATAAAATTATGACCTACAACGAGGGTACAAAAATTCAGATAATGGCTCCCGTGGTAAGAGGGCGCAAGGGAGAGCACGCAAAGGTGCTTGACAGCGCAAGAAAATCGGGATTTGTACGTGTCAGAGTGGACGGAATAGTGTATGATTTATCGGAGAAAATTCTGATTGAGAAAAATAAAAAGCACAATATTGAAATTGTTGTGGACAGGCTTGTCATTAAGCCCGAAATTTCCTCTCGCTTGGCGGACAGCATTGAAACCTCTTCAAAGCTTGCGGGCGGAATGACTATGGTTAATTTTGTGGGCGGTGAGGATGTAATCTTCTCTCAAAAATACGCCTGCCCCGAGCACGGAGGAAGCCTTGACGATCTTTCGCCGCGAATGTTTTCGTTTAACAATCCCTTCGGCGCTTGCCCTAAGTGTACCGGACTGGGAGTATTTCTTAAAATTGACGAAGCGAAAATAATTCCCGACAAGAATAAAAGCATAAGAGGCGGCGGCATTAAGGGCGGCGGCTGGGCAATGGAGGGAAGCTCCATTGCCGCAATGTATTTTGAAGCGCTTGCCGAAAAATACGGCTTTTCGCTTGACGAGCCTTTAAAAAATATTCCCGATGAGATTATTGACAAAATTCTTTACGGAACCGGCGATGAAAAGCTGACAATTAACCGCAAATCAATTTACGGAAAGGGCTCGTATAAGCAGACCTTTGAGGGGATAATTAACAACCTTGACAGAAGATACAGAGAAACAAACAGCAACTGGATTAAGGATGAAATCCGCTCATATATGACTGAAATTCCCTGCGACTCCTGTCACGGTGACAGACTTTCTGCAGAAAGCCTTGCCGTCACGGTGGGCGGTATAAATATTGCCGATTTTTGCAAGCTCTCTGTCGTTGAAGCGCTCGATTTTGTAAAAAGCCTTGAGCTTACCGAAAAGGAGCAGATTATCGGTGAAGAAATCATCAAAGAAATTATCGAAAGACTTAACTTTTTAAAGAGCGTGGGTCTCGGCTATCTCACGCTTTCACGCAGCGCAGGTACTCTCAGTGGAGGAGAAAGTCAGCGTATTCGCCTTGCTACTCAAATCGGCAGCAGCTTGACCGGTGTGCTGTATATCCTCGACGAGCCGAGCATAGGACTGCATCAGCGTGACAATGAAAAGCTCCTGAAAACCTTAAAAAGACTTCGTGACCTCGGCAACACGGTAATTGTGGTTGAACATGACGAGGAAACGATGTACGCCGCCGACTGCATTGTTGACATAGGACCCGGCGCAGGTATTCACGGCGGAGAAATTGTCTGCGTGGGCGATGCCGATAAAATAAAAGCTTGAGAAAAATCTGTCACGGGTCAGTCTCTCACCGGCGAGCGCAGTTTAACTCTGCCCGAAAAACGCAGAAAGGGCAACGGACTCTTTCTTGAAATCAGGGGAGCGGCTCAGAATAATCTTAAAAACATCAATGTAAAAATTCCTCTCGGCAAGTTTGTCTGCGTTACCGGAGTGTCCGGCTCGGGCAAAAGCTCGCTGATTAATGAAATTTTGTATAAAACGCTTGCAAGAGATTTAAACGGCGCAAAAACCGTTCCCGGAAAATGTAAAGAAATTAGGGGAATTAAAAATCTTGATAAGGTAATTGCCATTGACCAAAGCCCCATCGGCAGAACGCCGCGCTCCAATCCTGCAACATATACGGGACTTTTTACCGATATAAGGGCGCTTTTTGCCTCCACTCAAGATGCTAAAATGCGCGGATATAATCAGAGCCGTTTTTCCTTTAATGTCAAGGGCGGCAGATGCGAAGCCTGTCAGGGCGACGGAATTATCAAAATTGAAATGCACTTTTTGTCCGACGTTTACGTTCCCTGCGAGGTATGCAAGGGCAAAAGATACAACCGAGAAACGCTTGAAGTAAAATACAAGGGAAAATCAATCAGCGATGTGCTTGATATGTCGGTGGAGGAAGCGCTGGATTTCTTTTCAAATCTGCCCAAAATTCACCGAAAGCTGAAAACACTTTATGATGTCGGCTTGGGCTATATAAAAATCGGTCAGCCCGCAACCACACTTTCGGGCGGCGAAGCGCAGAGGGTCAAGCTGGCTGCGGAGCTTTCAAGGCGAAGCACGGGCAAGACGGTATATATTCTTGACGAGCCGACAACAGGTCTGCATATTTCCGACGTACATCGTCTTGTGGAGGTACTGCAAATGCTTGTTGACGGCGGCAACACCGTCATAGCTATCGAGCATAATCTTGATTTAATTAAGACTGCCGACCACATAATCGACCTCGGACCCGAGGGAGGAGATATGGGCGGACAAATAATAGCTCAGGGCACTCCCGAGCAGGTGGCTGCGGTTGACGACTCATTCACCGGACAGTACTTAAAGCCGATTTTGCCTGATGCCTGAGCATACTTAAATTTAAAAAATTTATTTTCGGAAGAATTGCGTAGTTTTATGCAATTCTTTCTTTTTTTGGATATATATAGGGGAGGTGATTTATTTGAATGAGGAGATGCTGATAGCCGTGCTTTCGTTTATCGGCACGCTGATAGGCACGTTAGCAGGTATATTTGCTGCATCAAGGCTCACGAATTACAGGCTTGAACAGCTTGAAAAGAAGGTTGACAAGCACAACAATTTGATTGAACGCACATATAATATTGAAGGAGATATAAATATTATAAAAGAGGAAATGCGTACAGCAAATGACAGAATAAGGGAGCTTGAAAAAATTGAAAAGGAGGATAAGCAAAGCAAATCTGCTTAGTTTCGAATTGAACGGGCGATTGCTTGAAAAACAGGATGAACAAAAGATATATTGCGCAGTGGGCAAAGGCGGCTGCGGTCAGAGCGATAAAAACTGCGGCACAGTCTGTGGCGGCATCAATAGGCGCAACGGCGCTGTTTGCCGATATGAATTGGACTGTTGCGGCTTCAACAGTGCTGTTGGCAGGCGTATGCTCATTGCTTACATCACTTGCGGGGTTACCCAAAATTTCAGAAGAAACAGAAAGCGAGGAATAAATTATGGCAAAAGTAACGTGTATAGATGTGTCGTACTACCAGTCCGAAGTTGATTATGCAAAGGTAAAATCAGCAGGAATCACAGCGGTAATCATTCGGGCAGGCTACGGCAGAGAAACAACGCAAAAGGATAAGAAGTTTGAAACTCACTACAAAAACGCAAAGGCTGCTGGACTAAAAACAGGCGCCTATTGGTACAGCTACGCAGTCAGCGAGGCGGATGCAAAAAAGGAGGCTGCAGCTTGTCTGAGCTGCATCAAAGGCAAGTCATTTGAGCTTCCTGTGTATTACGATATGGAGGACAGCTCAATGACCTCACTAGGAAAAACCACTCTGACAAAAATTGCAAAGGCATTTTGCGAGGCAATCAAGTCGGGAGGTTACAGAGCAGGTGTGTATGCCAACCTTAACTGGTTCAACAACTATCTTGATTACAGCAACCTGAAAAAATCTTACAGCATTTGGCTTGCACAGTATGCTGCAAAGAACGGCAAGGATTGTGATATTTGGCAGAACAGCTCAACGGGTAAAATCAGCGGCATAAGCGGCAATGTTGATACAAATGTTATACTTAACAGCAGCATTATAAGCGGCTCAAGCTCGTCGGGAAGCTCATCCGCCGGCACAAGCACCGCAAAGGCAGCTGTACCGGACGTAACCTACAGAG
>JAJQDK010000041.1 GCA_021202245.1 Clostridiales bacterium | reverse complement strand
AAGAGTTTCGCTTGTGCCGCCGTAAGTATATTCAAGAGCTATATAAGCCGCTTTTAACTGTGCGGCAGTGTCCTCGTCAGGCTCTTCCAAATTATCGGGAAGCTGTGTAACCTCGTATACGCTTGTGTCTAATTCGATATAACCGCTTGCAAATGCTGTTACCGCAGTCGATAAAAAAAATAATTGCAAGCATAACCGAAAAAATCTTTAAAGTTTTTTTCATAATAAACAGCTCCTTTACTGTTTAATAAATTACATAAACATCTTTTGAATGAGAGATGCATCGGTTGAGTCTATTACGCCGTCTTTGTTTACATCAGCGGCTATTTGTTGTTCTACGCTTAATGTTGCGCTTCCAACTAGATATTTCTGAACCAAGGTGACATCGGTAACCGTTATCATGCCGTCTAAATTTACATCACCCAAGGTTATAAGAGAGCTTAGCGCTTTAAAAGCGTTTAATCTGCCGCCGGTTTTAACAATATCAGAATACGCATCTACCTCATCTACGTTATTAAGTATTGCGTCTTTAACTTCACTGACAGTTAAATCGGGATATTTGCTCCATATTAAAGCTGCAACACCCGTAACCTGCGGTGCAGCCATGGATGTACCACTTTTATATGCATATGAAGTTGAGTAAGTTGAATAAATGTTATTTCCCGGGGCAACTAAATCAACTGTACTTGCACCATAATTTGATGATGAACTTAAAGTATCTGAAGAAGTGCATGATGCAACAGAAATAATATTATCTAAACCGAATTCAGTTGGATATTTATCATAATCTGTATCCAAATCCTCAGAATCATTGCCTGCACTGCAAACAAATAATCCGCTGTAATCTTCTATTGCATCATAAAACAATTGATTATATGTAGTTAAACCACTACTGAAATTTAATAATTTAATATTATTTGTTTCTGCGTACTCTATGGCTTCAACAACATCGCTCGTGGCACTTGACCCAAGATTATTTGCTGTTCTTAAACTGACTAAAGAAACATCCCAACATATGCCGGTTATTCCTTCTGAGTTATTTCCTTCAGCACCTATAATACCTGCAACATGAGTACCATGTTCATTACTGCCAGAAACATCAGCTGTATAACCATCTATGAATGATTTGCTGAGTTCGGTATCATATCTGTTTGCTAAGTCGGGATTGCTTATATTTATTTCCGAATCAATTACCCCGACCTTAAAATCGAGATCACCTGTTGTTAAGTCCCAAGCATCCTCTAAATCCATCAAATCAATGGCATATTGATCACTGTAATAGGTATCATTTGCAGTGGCATCAGTGGTAAATAAATAGTTAGGCTGAGCATATAAAACATCATCACGGTCTTGTAATATTTCTATTGCTTCAAGGACACTGTAATCGGAGTCAAGCGTTATCTCTAAAGCCTGATAAAAATCATTTTCGTCAATTACAACCGTGTCATCCGAAACAACATAGTCAGCAGAATTTTGCTCTTTGAGTAATTCTGTGCGGTATTCTGTGATTTCATCAACCGCTACCGCTCCGACTTCAGCGAAATCTTCAGCAGAATAATCGTTCAATTGCAGGCTTGCTGAGTTAGTGAGTCGAACAAGGACACTGTTGTCTAAGTACTCTGCGTTTTCATCGACAGAAAGCTCATAAGACGAACTTTCTTCTTCGTTTTGTAAAGCTGAATCGGAAGCGGCAAATGTAGGTAAAACGGAAAATGCCGAAACCGCAAAAGACATTACAATACAACTTAATAGCTTAATTTTTTTCATTTAAATAAGCCTCCTTAATAAATTTCAGTGAGGTTGGTTCACTGTTCATCTATATTATAACTTGTTCTTTATTTATTGTCAACTATTTTATGTAATAATTACCAAAAATATTTTTAGCTTGGATTTAGCATATTTTAGTTAAAGAGTTATTTTGCAAAAACAAAACGCACAGCGTATGCCGTGCGTTCCCCGATGGTTGCTTTGTACTATTTTTTTCAAATCGAATTATTCAGTTTCTTCTGCTTCGGCAGCGTGGGTCTGCTGCTGAGTTTGAGAGGTTGCAGAAGTCGCCTTGGTCGCTTCGGTGGCCTTCTCGGTAGCTGATGTCTTTGAAGAGCTTGAAGAAGCCTTGCTGCTTGATGAGGAGGCTTTGCCGGAGGAAGAAGCCTTGCTTGAGGACGGACTGCTGCTTGATGAGGAGGCCTTGCTTGAAGAAGCCTTGCTGCTTGAAGCGGCGGTCGAGCTTGCCTTGCTGCTTGCGCTTGACGAGCTGTCCGACGAATCGTCGTCGTCATCGTCATCGTCACTGCTGCTGTCCGAGGTGTCAACATCCTTGTTGCCCTTTGTATCGTTTGCGGCATCAATAAACACGTAGCCGCTGCTCATATCATAGGTGGAAGAGCCGAGCGACTCACGGTCAACCTCTTCGCCGTCCTTATAATATATGCGCCAAGCCTTTACGGTGTAGCTGTCGCTGCCCCTCTTTGTAACCTCGTTGGCTGTTTTGATTGTATCGTAGGATGAGGATTGATAGCCCCAAATCGTAACATACAGAGTAGTGCCGTCAACCTTACATTCAATAAACATCTGATAATCCGTGGGGTTTGAAAGCTTTAGGTCAAGGCGCGGATAGTCGATTGTGGCGTCAAGTCCCGTGGGGACATATGAGGAAGCGTACTTGTGGTTTGAGTGGTCCTCAATAGTCATATTCGCCCTGATAGCCGCATTGTAAATAGTGGAGCTTGCCTGGCAGATGCCGCCGCCGATAACATCGGTAACGGTGCCGTCCACAATTCCGCCTGCCGCCTTGTAGCCGTTTGACTCAAGGTTGGAGTCGCCCGTGCATTCGTTAAACGACCACGTTGTGCCCGGTTCAATAATTGAACCGTTGCACGCTGCAAGCGCAACCTTCATATTTGAGGTTCCGTTAGAGGTGTTGGTGGACACCGTCTGATACGAACCGATTTTCTTTACATTGCTTTTTATATCGTCAACCTGAATATCCGCTTCAAGCTCCTCAACAAGCGCTGTAATGCTTACCTGAGATTCATCGCTCTCAAAAGCCGAAGTAATCTGTTCGGTAAGGTCCTCGCTGTCAAGCTTGTAGCCGACCTCGGCTTCGGAATATTCAAACCTTTCGCTTGCATACGGAGTAAATTTGCTAACAGTCGCATTAACGGCATCCTTGTCGGTACTTTCCTTTATTTCGGACACAACGCTTTCAACCGACTCCGCCGTGACCGCAGCGGTAATCTCATAGGTCTTGGTTTCTCCAGTACTGCCGTTATCCTCGCTTGTCTGGTCAGCCTTAACGGTGCTGAGCACGGCGTCTATGTCGTATGTATACTCAAAGTCCTTTTCGGTCAGAGTTGTAACCTCGCCGTTTGAGTCAACCGTAATTGTAATAGGGTTTACAAAGCTTGCTTCCTTTGACTCAAGCAGGGTTTTTGCCTGGCTGAGCGTTTTGTCTGAAATTGAAACGCCCGACACCACGGTGCCCTCATCAAAGGTAAACTCCTTGGGCTCGCTGAACTCGTCGATTATTCCGCCGTCCTTAAACAGACAAAATCCCGCAACACCGAGAGCCGCAACAAGCACAACGGCAACTACGGAAATAATAATTGCTTTTTTTCTGCCCTTTTTGCCGTTTTTCTCGGATTTTTTTGCCTGCTTGGCAGCCTTTTTTTCGGATTTGTTTTTATAGGCGCTGCTTCCGTTGTGCTTGCCGTCCTGCGCAGGCTGAGAGTCTGATTTACTTTTGGAAATATCAACCATTGAGTCGTCTTCGCTGTTTTCATCATAAAAGATGAAATCGTCGTCATAGTTCTTGTTCAAAAAATTTCACCCCTGAATTCCTATCAAAAAACAGGAATATTTTTGCGTTTTTATCATTTCTTCTAAATTGTCTATTATATATATTGTACTATAAACACCGAGAAAAATAAAGTATTAAAACTCCAATTTTTCGGGTGTTTTCAAGATTAAATATGTAAAAATTATCACTGCGCCTCTTAAAAATCCAATTTTTGCACAACAAAATATTTTTGCAATAATCCTCTTCACGCAAAGCTCACATTAAAAGCAAAAAAAGATGTTGAAAATTCTAAACAATGCAAGTATAATTATTTATGTGTACATTCCAAGTTACGTACTTGTAAAACAAACGGAGCAGAACAATGAAAATTCTCATTTTTTCGGCTTCAACGGGAGGCGGCCACAAACGCGCCGCTGCCGCAGTTGAAAGCAAAATTAAATCCATCAGCCCTCAGACTGAGGTCAGGACAGTTGACGCAATGAAGGCAATCGGCAGAACGTATGACAAAACCATTTGCAACGGCTATCACTTTATGGCAACCAAGGTTCCGCACTTTTACGGCGAGTGCTATAAAATTACCGACCGCAAAACTCTTATGTATAAGGCGGTTATGCGGTCAAACACAATAATGGCAAAAAAGCTGCTTAAAACTATCGCCGATTTCAATCCCGATATCGTAATAATCTGCCATCCTTTTATAACCACCATGGTTTCAAAGCTGCGTGAACTGGGCAAAATCGACGTTAAAGCCATCAGCATCATAACCGACTATGCCGCCCATCGCACATACATTGTGCCGCACATAGACGCATATGTGCTTGCTTCTCCTAAAATGGCTGCAAAGCTTACCGATGAATACGGTGTGGACAAGTCGCTTATTCATCCGCTGGGAATACCTATATTTGACAGGTTTACAGAGCCGTTTGACAAAGCGGAAATATGCCGGCGCGAGGGACTTGATCCCAATTTGCCGACCGTCCTGCTTATGGCAGGCTCGTTCGGAGTAACTGCTGTGTATGACTTTTACAAAGAGCTTGCGGAGCGCGGAAGGGATATGCAGTTTATAATCATTACAGGCAAAAATCAGCACCTGTATGACACACTTGAAAAGCTGATTAAAAAAACGGGGACAAGAAATAATACTAAGCTTCTGTATTTCGTGGACAATGTTGAGGACTATATGCACATCTCCGACATTATCGTAACCAAGCCCGGCGGTCTGACCGTGACGGAAAGCCTTGCCTGCGGACTTCCGCTTGCAATCTACAGCGCCTTTCCGGGGCAGGAGTATGACAATGCCGAATATCTCATCGACAACGGAGCAGCTTTTATGCTTGACAAAAAAAGCGGCGCACGGGACATCATTGATCTGTTGAACAACCCGGAAAATCTTAACCGTATGAAAATGCGCAGCCGAAAGCTGTTTATTCCGAACTCAGCCGAAAACATATTTAACCTTGCCAAAGAAATTTGCGCACAGGACAACCAAAACACGGAGGATCCTCAATGAAAAAAATCCCGGCACTGATTTTATGCCTGTCCATGCTCGGCGCAGTGCTCTGCGCCTGCAGCAGCCCCGATGAATTTTCGGACAGTGACAACATTTCGGACGACTATACACGCAGCACCTCGGTTGACACCTACAACTACACCGACGCCGATGCAAGCTCGCCCACAACCTACAGCACCTATTCAAGCGAAATCACCGATTTTTCGCTGAAGCTTTTCCGCAATTATTACAAGCTTAACGCCGACAACGGCAACTCCTCGCTTTTGGCTCCAGCAAGCACGGCTGTGCAGCTCGGGCTGCTTGCAAACGGCGCAGACGAGGACACAAGCGATGAAATTATTTTTACGCTCGGCTCCGACCTTTCCCTCGACGCGGTAAACGAATGTTCCTCATACTTTAAGAGCAGAATTGAGGCTGTCAGCAAAATTTCAAGCACAGAGGAAAACGAGCTTGGCGGCGATGATGCCGAAGGCAGCGCAAGTACAAGCTATGTAAAGCTTGAAAACACCCTTTTGCTCAACGATACGGCAGACGTTATAACAAGCTTTATGCAAACCAACGCCAACTATTATGATGCAAGCATCTTTCGCTTTGTTTTCTCGGACGAAAACTCCCTTACAAAGGTCAACAACCTGTTTTCGGATTTTTCGTCGAGTAACATACTCTCGGAGCTTGACGGCTCGGGAGATATAATTTCAATCACCGCAGCCGACATCTGCGACACCTGGCTCACCTCCTATGCCGAAACCGACGTTGAAGCCGGTACGTTCACAACCGCTGAGGGAGATGAAAAAACCGTCGGCTATATGACCTCAAACGAAAGCTATCTCAAAACAGACAACGCACAGGCTGTTGTAAAATACGCCGCCTCAACACCTCTTAAATTTGTTGCGATTCTTCCGAACGAGGACATAACTCTGGAGGAGTATATCTCGGACTTTACCTACCTTGAATTTTCAAATCTTCTTGACAGTCTGGATATCACGGTTAAGGCAACGGCTGTAATTCCCGAATTTACAATCAGCTATTCGGGAACTGCGCAAAGCCTTTCGGTGGCGCTTGAAAAGAGCGGTCTGTACACCCTCTTTACCGATGAAGCGGAATTTGACAGCCTGACCCGCACCGAGGACTTCGGACTTGACGATATGCTTGAGGTTAAGTCCACCCTCACCGTTAATGCGGCAGGCATAGGAGGACAAAGCTCAAACGGCGATACTGCGCCGATTTCCGAACGCACAAAGGAGCTTGACGAAACCGACGTCACCGTGGAATTTAACCGACCGTTCCTCTTTTTGATTATTGACAACGAGAGCAATATTCCCGTATATATCGGCACTGTGGAAAATTTTTACACCACTCAGCTAACCTAAAATAAGCAATACACAGCCTAAGGCATCTCCGCTGCGAGGGGCGTTACGTTGCTTCATTGTCCGTAATTTTTATCGCCACAGCGGTAATGTCATCCTCTCGAGCATTGGTTCTGCGCTTCATTGCCTCGCACACCACCGTGCGTGCAAGGTCCTGAGTGCTGCCGTTATTCCACGTTTTTATCAGGCTTTCCAGCCATTTTTCCTCTCCCGTTAAGGCTCCGTCTGATACCATAACCACCATATCCCCTGTTGTAAGACTGACTGTGTCGGTCGAAAATTTTATACCGTTTAATATTCCGGCAGGTAGTGACGGCATTTCTTTTGTCATCACCCTGCTGCCTTTTTTATATAGGTCACGGGTGCGCCCGCCTTGCGCAGAGTAACCTTTCCCGTATAGAGGTCAAAGCTCGTCACGTCAAGCGTTGACAACGATTCGTCCTCGCTCTTTACCATAAGAGCCGAGTTGACAATTTGCAGCGAGCTGTCGGCAGAAAGCCCCGAACGCAGAAGTCTGCTCATCACCGAGGCTGCCATATTGCCGTCAACCGCCGCCCTTCCGCCTGTGCCCATACCGTCGCAGACAATAGCATAGGTCCTGCCGAAGCCGTCGTTAAAATAGTTCAGACAGTCGCCGCACAGTCTGCCGTTGTTGGCTACGTGCTGATCGGTTCCTATTTCAACGTCGTAAACAGGCATTTCGCACATTGCAGCCCTTATTTTGTCGCCCTGCTCGCTCACTGTCGGCAGGTCAAACCGTCTGCCGCAGCATTTGGAAGCCTCACGCATAATCACGCCCTTATTGAGCCTTTTGCCGTTCCTTGCGGAAAGCTCAAGCTCCACGTTCATTTTTCCTCCGCTCGAAACCGTGCATATACACTCAATCGGAACGGCGCCGAGTGCGCTCAGAGCCGAAATTATCCGCTCCGCACTCTCATTATCGCATCTCATTGTGTTTTGAAATTCCGCAGACAGGTCCTTTAAAATGTCGCTTACGCCCGAAAACTGCCCCGCCACCACGCTGCGCACACCCGACGCCCGTCGCTGCGCTTCCATACAGGACAGAAGCTCACGGTAGTTTGAATTCATACTGTCGGCAATCTCACGCTTTTTGCAGCATTTTTTACAAAGGCGCTTTCCACATCGCCTTCGGTTATGCTCCCCTGCGTTTCAAGAAGCTCCTCCAGCCGATAAAAATCGTCCGCAGTCAAGCCCTTTTGATTCTCGTGACAATACATCTTTAGTCCGCAGCTGTTGCAGACCTCACTGCGCACGTTTTCGCAGACCCAGTCAAAGGTGGGAGAATACATTTTGTCCAGCTTATCGGACACGGCATTCACGTCATTTTTCACGTTGCAAATAGCTTTTGAAGCAAAATCAAGCCGCATGACAATGTTTTTGCGCAAAGCCTCTCCGAGCGAAGTGTTCTTCTCATTTGAAAATACAGGTGAGATTACGTTTTCAACCTCCTTAGGCAAAAGCATAAACACCGCTGCGCCGATCAGGCTTTCAATCAGCACGCTTGCCGTTGAGGTTGAATCGCCGAACGCCAGGCTCATCACTCCGTCTGCAATCACAAAGGTAATTGCGCAGCCGAGCTTGCCTACGGGCGCAAACAGTCCCGCCATAAGTCCCCCCCCGAATGAAAAGCCTCCGCAAATATAACCGAGACTTCTGCTTGCAATGCTGAACACCGAGCCTGTTGCAATTCCGCTTACTGCGCCGCCTGCGACTCCGCCGTAGCGCGCGCAGAGCAGCACGACAACAATTGCAATAATTCTGCCGAGCGAAACGCCCTCAAAGGCTATGCTGCCGAAAGCGAGAATGAGAATACAGCCCGTCATCACAAGGCAGGCAGTTTCCTGCTGAGAGTAGGCGTCAATACTGCGCTTTTCGCCCGCAAGCCTTACCGAGCTGCCGATAAAATACGCCGCTGCGCCTGCAAGCACAGCCTCTATAACGCAATCCGCAAACGTGGTGAGCGTGCCGGTGCCGGCAAAGGTCAGCGCAGCGCCTGTGGCAAAAATCGGAATAAAGGCGGCAAGGGGAGCAAACAGCCAGCTTTCCGCCACTCTTCGGATATCGCTCATCAGCCAGCGTATACACCCTATGGCAATCACCACCGCTATATAGCGAAAGCTGTCGGAGGGGCTGAGCAAAATGTACCCGAGCGCCGTGCCTGCAAGCGAAGAAAGCAGGTATTTTTTTGGCACCGCCGCAGCATACGAAGCGCCGAACGGCGCAAGACTGTCAAGCACCGCTCCTCTTGACACCATCACTCCGCAAAGCAAATATACCGCATTGACGGCAGCTGTTTTAATAAACCTCTGAGAAAACACTTCATCCTGTCTTTTGACCGCATTTTTAACTTCCATAGTTCAACGTCCTTTTCAGTCCGACCGGGCAGGCATTGATTCAAATTAACGCTTGCCGTGCTGTGAGCTTTTATGTATTTGTTACGCTTCTATTGTAAAATTTTTCAGGCAATCGTTTTGTCGCTATGTGAATGAGAATTTTTATATTCTTTTGTAGAATTTACAGCAAGGCGGATAAAGCTTAGCCGATAAGGTTGCCAAAGCGGATATTTTCTTTCAAACAGTTCAAAAAAGGCTGCGCCGAGCACCTCGCTGTTAAATAATGTCTGCGTTGCTGTTCAGAAGATAAAAACAAACAGAAAGGCTTTGACTTTAAATGCAGTCATAACCTTACATACAAAGTTATCAATTATTCTTGCTATTTTTAAATAATTATGTTAAAATTATTTTGTGTAATACTAATAACTAATTCAATTTAAAACGGAGGTATTACTATGAAAGCAAGGATGTTCACCATAGGCAAAGGTGCTGCGGCGTTTGTGCTGACCGCAATGCTGATTTTTTCAGTCTTAGTTCCCGATATCACCGCTGTCGGCGCCGAAGCCGAGGATAGCGGCACTGCCGTTATATATTTTTATAACAGCAGCGATTGGGATGTTCCTTACATTTATTCATGGACAGGCGACGGCAAAACAGCCGTTCAGCTCTCAGGCGGCTGGCCCGGCTCGGCTATGACTCAGATAACCGGCAAGGTTTGGTCATTTGAATTAGACACACAAGCCGAAAATATTATTTTTTCAGATAACGGCAGCGAACAGACTGTTGACATTCTTTTAGACGGCGATTGGACTACATCCTCCTATATTTATTATTTAAGCGATATGAGCGGTGAAAATTATACGGTCGTAAAAGAAAAGGATTACGTTCCCCAATCCGGAGCCTATACTCTTACCGCCGCATCTTCAAACGGATCTGTTTGCTTCATCAACAGCAATGATTTAACACTCAATACAGCGAATGAAGGCGACATCATCACTGTCGTTGCTACGCCGGATTCCGGATATGCTTTAAGCAATATTTCCTCCGATGCGGGTACGCTTGAGCAAGGCGGCGATGAGTACACATACACTCTGAAAATGCCTGCTTCCGACATAACGGTCACTGCCGAATTTGAGTTTGACAAAGCTCTGTATGTTAAATCTCAGGAGGATGCCCTGTGGCTTGATGCCGACCCCGACAATGAGGTTAATTCAAGCGCAACGCTTATCAGGTGGAATAACTATTACGGTTCAAATCACGACACCTCGGTAAATCCGTACACCTTCTATGTCCCCTCGGATGTCGACCTCGGCGCCGCAAAAATATATAACGGTTATTCGGACGACGTAACTCTTAACGGAACAAAAATATCCGCCGGCGGCAGTCAAACCGTAAATCTTGCGGCGAACACCGACTATACCTTATCGGGCGCCGTTACTGAAACAGTGAAGGTTATGCAGGGCTCGACCGACTCAATGTTTATTTCTCAATCAAGCAGTCTGCCCACACAAGTGAATAACAGCCTGTCTAATAAAAATTCTGTCAAAATCACCGGAGGCATCTGCGTAACCTCGGACAACGGCGTTTTAAGCTCTTACTCGCTCAAGCAAATCAAAGGCAGAGGCAATTCATTCTGGGAAGCAAGCTATCAAATTTGCGGAAAATACGCATTTAATATGAAGCTCAACAGCAAAGCCGGGCTTTACGGTATGAGCGCCTCAAAAAATTGGTGCCTGCTTGCCAATAACGTCGATGAAGCTATGATGAGAAACGCTCTGACCTACGACCTTGCCGCCGAGTTGGGACTGAATTCTCCGGAATACACCTTTGTTGACATATACGACAATGGCGAATATATGGGCGCATACCTCGTTACATCAAAGGTTGATGTGGGTAAAAACGACCTTGTCAAGGGAACGAACATCGACGACATCAACGAGGAAGCCGCCGGAAGCGCATACACCGACTCTGAGTCCGCCTACGAAAACGGCTCATACACCTACAACGGCAGTGAATACTCCTGCAAATGGGTGAATGTTTGCGGCGACTCCTCAACAACTGCCGATACAATTACCGAATCCGATTTCACTTCAGGCACCTTTTTACTCGAATTTGAAATTAACACTTCCACCTCAAAGCGATATGACGAAGAGGCCTCCGGCTTTGTATCTCCTCAAGGGCAGACCATTGTAGTAAAAAGTCCCGAATTTGCAACCGAAGCCGAGGTTAAATACATAGCGCAGCTGTTTGCCGAAACAGAAGCTTTGGCTTATGCCGACAGCAGCGATACCTATCTGACAAATTTAAGTCAATATATGGATTTGGAATCATTTGCAAAAATGTATCTTATTCAGGAGCTTTCGGCAAATCTTGATTCTGCCGCAACCTCTTACTATCTCACATATAACTGCAGCGACGGCAGCAGCGCACGCTTTGTAGCTTCTCCGGTCTGGGATTACGATTGGGCTTGGGGTCAATGCGACGGCACTAAACCGAGTGTGTACGATTATTACGGAAGCCTGAATCCAAGCGATGCCGCAAGCTGGTTTGCAAGATACAAATCTCAAAACGATGAAAGCGACAAATACAGTCTGCAATCAACTCTTGCTAACAATTCCGCATTTATGAGCGTAATAAAAAAGGTGTGGACCGAAAGCGGCGGCGTTTATGACACCGTTCAGGCTTACTACGGAGAGGACAGCATCATTGACAAGTGGGCTGAATATATTGAAGCCTCCGTCGAAATGAATGAAACCCGCTGGGGCTTCATTGCAAGCGACCCCTTAGGCACGCCGCCCAACGATTGGAGCTCCAACAACACAGGCGATACCTTTGCTGAAGCTGTGTATTATCTTGAAACCACATGGACTCAAACACGCACAGAATGGATGGAAAGTCAGATAAATACCAATGACTACAGCGATTACACACAAAACGAAACTGTAACGATTCACTTTAAATCGTTGTCGGACTCCGATTATTTGCCGTCAATCAAGCTCAATGATTTAACGTACGCACAAATGGAACAGGGGCAAATCCTCGGAACTGCAAATTCCGAAGCTCGGGAATACTGCTGGTATGATTACGAAATTGACATTTCCGATTTTTCCGAAATATACATAATCAGCTTCAAAGCTGCGAACACCGGTCTTTCGGCAAGTGCGGAAATAACATTTACGGAGGGGACAACGGATTATTATTTTTCTGCGGACGATCTCACCGAGAGCGGCGCTCTTGTTGATTTGACAGGCAAAGCCGAATATATCCGCAATTACTTCTGCTCACCTCAAAATATGGTTTATCCTGCCGATAATCGAGTGGGATATACAAACATTGACGGCACCGCCTGGCAGATGGGAGCATATCTTGACTACACAAGCGGCTCACCCACTGCCTCACCGCTCAGCGTTCGCTCCGCCACACTGGCTCAAAAAACAGCCGTCGGCTCTGAATCGGTAACAGAGCTTCAGCGGCAGCTTATGGATGTAAATCTTGACGGCACGGTCAATGTTTCGGACGCAACCCAAATTCAAAAAGCGGTGGTAATATCATAAGCGCCTCCGCACAGCCAAACAAAAAAGGCTCCCTTTATCGGGGAGCCTTAATTTTGTGATATCAGGTTAAATCAGCGTACCTCAGCAGCGGAGAAAGTCGTTATAGAAGCTTTCAAAGCTGCCGTTGTTGTATGCGGAGTAGTCCTTATTTTCACGGTTTATAACGCAGTCGGTAATCAGGTATGTGTCAAAGCCGAGCTGTGCGCTGCACAAATCCTCGTCAACATCATTGCCCACCATAATGCTTTCCTCGGGCTTAATTCCGCATTTTTCGCAAATCATCTCAAAATATTTTAAATTCGGCTTGCAAAATCCGGAGTTTTCGTACACCGTGATAAGCTCAAAGTCATCAGGCGACAGTCTCGCCCACCTGAGCCTGCGCTCGGTGGCAACCTTAGGGAAAATCGGATTGGTGGCGGCAATGAGCCTGCCTCCGTTCCGCTTTATGTAATCAATGCTCTTTTTGGCGAACGGCGTAGCGTTTGTGGCTTGCTTGGCAGCGATAAATTCGTTGGAATAGTAATCGTCAAAGTCGCTTTCATATCGGCTCAAATCCATTCCGCAGGCTTTGGATGCAACCGCCCAAAACACCTCTCTGTTGGTGGCTGAGTTGTCGTTTTCCGCCATAGCGCCCGTGCCCTTCCATACGGCATTGATCAGCTTGTCCGGTTCAATATTCAGGACGGGCGAAAATCTTTTGCAAAGCGAGCCGAAATAGAGCTTGATAAATTCCTCCATATCCATCGGCAGAAGCGTGCCGTCCAAATCAAAAAGATAATTTTTATACATTTATTTTCCTCCTTATCCCGTATGAGTACCAATGTCAGCAATTTAAGAAAAACAGGGTGTAAATTCATTGCCGCAGCCTGCGGCTCCGCAACCTTTAAAGGCGGGATCATATGCGCTTATTATACTAATATTCCGAAAGAATTGCAAGTTTCGGTAATGTATAGTATAATGTAAAAAATCGAGGTGTTTTTATGAAAATAGTTCTTACAGATGCGCAGACCGTTCTTGATGACCTTGTTAATGCGGATGTTCTCGCCCAGTTCGGTGAGGTTGTGGAGTACGGGCTCTTAAAATATGACAAGGTTGCGGAAAAAATTGCCGATGCCGACATTGTGGTGTGCAACAAAACTCTGCTTGACGAGCATACCCTCAGACTTGCAAAAAAGCTGAAATACATCGGACTTTTTGCGACAGGATATAACAACATTGACATCAGCTACTGCAAGGCTCACGGCATCACGGTGTGCAATGCCGGCTCCTACTCGACCAACGCAGTCGCTCAGCACACCTTTGCGCTGATATTGGAGCATTTTAATAACATTACCGTTTACAACAAATATGTACACGACGGACTTTGGAAGCGCAGCAAGACCTTTTCGCCCTTCATTTATCCGCTGAGCGAGCTTGCCGGAAAAACACTCGGCATTGTGGGTTTTGGCAGCATAGGCAAGGCTGTGGCAAAAATCGCCCTCGCCTTTGAAATGAATGTGGTAGCCTGCAATCGCTCACCCAAAGAGGCTGAAAACGTGGAATTTGTCACCTTTGAGCAGCTTTTGCGGCAAAGCGACATTGTGAGCGTGCATTGCCCTCTGAACAGCGATTCTGAAAATATGTTCGACAAATCTGCCTTTGCCAAAATGAGAAAGGGGGCTCTGTTTGTCAACACCGCAAGGGGAGGAGTTATGAACGAGCAGGATCTGTATGAAGCTCTGCAAAGCGGTCATTTGGGCGGAGCAGCCATAGACACGCTCAGCGTTGAGCCAATGGAAGAGGACTGCATTTTGATGAGCGCGCCGAGGTGCATTATGACTCCGCACATTGCCTGGGCGCCTGTGGAAACACGGGTGCGCCTGATGAATATTGTCGCAAATAATATTGCCGATTTCCTGCACGGCACCCCGAGCAACAGAATTGTTTGACCTAAGCGCAAAGTCCCTTTTAAAATGATTTTGCTTATCATATGACAGGCTTAGATTTTAAATCGGTTTCTGTAGCTAAGAAACCATAAATCTACAACACGTCCGTTGCGGCGATCAGTGGGTAGTGCTTAGTGGGTAGTGTAGAGTTTGGAGTGTGGAGTGTGGAGCGAGTCCGTAGCGGCGAACAGTGTTCGCCACCAAATTCAAACTGCAATTTTTATAGCGATGAAACTTCAAGCTTACCGCCCGTCCGTAGCAGCGGTCAGTGGGTAGTGCTTAGTGCTTAGTGTTTAGTGGGTAGTTTGGAGTGTGGAGTGAGTCCGTAGCGGCGAAAAGTGTTCGCCACCAAATTCAAACTGCAATTTTTATAGCGATGAAACACAAAAATT
>JAJQDK010000125.1 GCA_021202245.1 Clostridiales bacterium | reverse complement strand
ACGTGGCGCTGACAGCGCTGAAGTCTGTTTGACAGCGGTTGCAATAAATTTAAAAAAATGGTAGAAAAAACCTCAACTGTTTTGACATTCGGCAATAAAAAAGCATTTTGCAGACGGCCGGACGGATTTTAGGTGAGATTTATGGACTACAAGCTGATTGCACTTGATATTGACGGAACGCTGACTAATTCTAACAAAGAGATTACGCCGGGCACAAGATACGCTTTGCTTGAGGCTCAAAGGCAGGGCAAAAAGCTGATTATCGCTTCGGGCAGACACCCCATAGGAATTTATCCGATTGCAAGGGACTTGATGCTTGAACGCTACGGCGGATATATTATGGCGTTTAACGGCGGAAAAATCATAGACTGCTCAACGGGCGAAACCGTTGTAAGCAAATATTTTCCGCGTGAATATTTGCCCGACATTGCGGGCGTGCTCAAGGACTCAAGCATAACTATGAACACGTATGATGACAAACGAATTATCTCGGACAGCAAGGTTGATGATTATACCTATGTTGAGCGTGACATAATCAAAGCCGAGATGGTTGTTGTTGATGATTTTATTTCTGCGGTGCGGTTTGACATCAACAAAATTTTGCTTGCCGGTGAGCCGGACGAAATTGACAAATACGAGAAAATTTTGTCAGACAGATATGACGGCTTGCTGGATGTGTACAAGAGCGCGCCGTATTTTCTTGAGATAATGCCGTTCGGCGTTACCAAGGGCTCAATGCTGCCCCCTCTTCTGCAAAAAATGCGTGTTAAGCGTGAGGAGCTGGCGGCGTTCGGCGATAATTACAACGACATAACGATGATAGGTTATGCAGGCTTGGGCGTTGCGATGGGAAATGCCGAGCGTGATGTGAAAAATGTTGCCGACTACATTTGCGAGTCAAACGATGAGGACGGAGTGGCAAAAACCTTTAACAGATTTATTTTGAATTCAAACAATATATTTTAAATCGACGCGAAGCAGATTTGCGTTGATTATTCCCGCTGTGCGGCGATTGCAGTGCAGCTTGAAGACATCCGAATTTTGATTTAAAAATTGAAATTCGGATATTTTTGTGTGTTTTTTGTGTATTATTTATAAAAATCAGATGAAAACTTTGGAAGTGCCCAAAAGCGAATAATTCCGAAAAAGAAATATAGCTTTTGTGAACTAACTTATAATATATATTGAACTATTATCTGTCATTAGGAGGAAAATCTATGACAAAAATCAAAAAATTAGTTGCTTTGATTTTAGCGATTTGCGTTGTATGCTCAATCGGGCTGATTTCTGCAAGCGCAGCAACAACCGATGACGACAGCGAGGTCGCAGCAAGCAGCGGAATAACGGTGCATTACTATTGCGAAGACGGCACGCCTAACATTTATTACTGGAACAGTCTTCCGCAGAACATCACAACCGATTATCCCGGCCCCACAATGACAAGCGAGGGCAACAATTACTACACCTACACGTTTAGCAACGTGACAAAAATCAATTTGATGTTTGTTACAAACGGTGTACAGTCCTCAGAGCTTACTCGTAACACGGGCGAATGGTGGTACAAAAACAACAGATGGTACAGCAGCGATCCGAGTCAGGCTGACGACTGGGAACGCACGGATTTGCGTGAGGATTCCATCTACTTTGTAATTACAACACGTTTTTACGACGGCGACACGGGCAACAATGTTCACTGCTGGGACGACAGCACGGCTAACAACCCCGACTCCGACCCTGCGTGGAGAGGCGACTTCAAGGGCCTTATCGAAAAGCTTGACTATATCAAGGCTTTGGGCTTCACCGCAATTTGGATTACCCCTGTAGTAACAAATGCTTCGGGCTATGACTATCACGGCTACCACGCATTTGACTTTTCTACTGTTGACGTTCGTTATGAGAGCGACGATACCACGTATCAGGATTTGATTGACGCCGCCCACGAAAAGGGTATGAAGATTATTCAGGACGTTGTATGGAACCATACAAGTAACTTCGGCGAGGCTTATCTCGGCGAGATGTTTGAAAAGGCTTACGACGATGTTTCCGACCTTGAATCTATTGATTCTATGCAGATTGTTGAGGGCTCGGAGCTTGCAACGGCTTATCCTAACTATGACAGTCTTTCTTCTGATGCGCAGTATCAGGCAAGACTTGCAATCCTTAAAAATACCGACGGTCAGGATCACGATGTAAACGATTATTATCATCACGACCAGAGCCTTTCCTACGGTTCATACACCGAGCAAACGGGTCAGATGGCAGGCGACTGTGTTGATATCAACACTGAGAATCCCGAGGTTGCAGAATATCTGACAAGCACCTATATGGATTACGTTGAAATGGGCGTTGACGCTTTCCGTCTTGATACGGAAAAGCATATCAACCGCTGGACGCTTAACAGCGCATATTTCCCGACATTCCAGGCTGTGGACAACTTCTATATCTTCGGTGAGGTTTGCGCAAGAAGACGCGAGTACATAAACGAGGGCGGTTTGTCCGACTCCTGCTTCTTCTATACATGGAAGGAAACAAGCGCTTCGTGGCAGAATAACTGGAGCACAACCGATCAGGAAAGCAACTACAACAATGCTATCGCTCATTACGAGGCATATAATACACAGAGTGTTGATGTAACAAGCGATAACGCTTTCCTCAACGGAATTACATATCATACACCCGACTATTCAAACAGCAACGGTACAGGCACGATTGACTTTACAATGCACTGGAATTTCTATACTGCATCCGGAGCATACAACGCAGCTCTTTCCGAGGACTACGCATTTAACGATGCAACCTGGAATGTAGTATATGTTGATTCGCACGACTATTCTCCCGATGAATGTCAAAACTACCGCTATACCGGCGGTACGCAGGCTTGGGCGGAGAATATGGATTTGATGTTTGCTTTCCGCGGCATCCCCTGTATTTACTACGGCTCGGAGATTGAGTTCCAGAAGGGCGCTCAGATTGACGTGGGAACAACGGCTGCGCTTTCAACAACAGGCCGCGCTTACTACGGAGATAATCTTGAGGGAACCGTAACGGCTACCGATTTCGGCGAATATACCGCTACCGGAACAGTGACAACCACTCTTAACTCCACGCTTTCAGTTCATTTAAGACAGCTTAACCTCATTCGTCAGGCAGTTCCTGCTCTCCAGAAGGGTCAGTACACAACCGACAGCACTTATGTATCGGGCGATATGGCGTTTATCCGCCGTTATACAGACTCCTCCGAGGGTGTAGACAGCCTTGCTCTTGTTACAATCTCGGGCGGCGCTACATTCAAGAATATTCCCAACGGCACATATATTGATGCCGTAACAGGTGATGTTCAGAATGTTACAAACGGTACGCTTACCGTTTCAGACATCGGTACGGCTAATATGAGAGTATATGTATGCTGCGCAAGCGGCTTCACCGGTATCAGCGGACAGATTGGTACAACGGGCACATATCTTAAGTAACTCAGCTTTCGGTTTAATTATTTTCGGCAGGGTAAACCTCGTGGGGTTTGCTCTGCCGTTTTTTGTCGCAATCAATAAAACAGCGGCGTAGAAATGCGGATTTGAAGGATTTACCGCAGCTGCTTGCAGACTTTTTGTTGTTTAAGCACAATGGAAGTTTAATAGACTGAAAAAATGAATTTTCAAATCGAGCCCTGCCCCAAAATCGGAAATATAATTGCATAAAATAAATAAAAATTTTTTCAAACATATGACATTTATCATTTTATTGTATCTTTTATTCATTTTAAAAATGTGTTATAATATACTTTAATCGGAAAGATATCATGTGCTTGCCGAATACGCCGAAAGGTAAATAATGTATAGGAAGTGATTTTATGACGTATTCAAACGACAACTATTCAGAAAACACGCCGGAGATAAAGAGCCTCGCCGAAAAAATGCTCGACAATTCTCAAATTGATACGGGTCTTTACACAAAATACAATGTCAAAAGAGGTCTGCGTGACCTTGACGGTAAGGGCGTGCTCACCGGTTTGACTAACATTTCCACCATTAAACAGAATAAAGAGGTTGACGGTAAGCTGGTTCCGTGTGATGGAGAGCTTTATTACAGGGGTTATAATATCAACGATATAATCAAGGGCATTCTTGACGACAACCGCTTCGGCTTTGAAGAGGTTACGTATCTTTTGCTGTTCGGAAAAATGCCTAATGCAAAGGAGCTTTCGGATTTTAAAGACTTGCTTGTAAGATACAGAACTCTGCCGTCGAATTTTGTTCGCGACGTAATTTTAAAGGCGCCAAGCGAGGATATGATGAACTCTATCGCGCGCAGCGTACTCACGCTGTTTTGCTATGATAAAAATCCTAACGATACTTCTATTGAGAATGTGCTCAGACAGTGTATTCAGCTGATTTCGGTGTTCCCTCTGCTGTCTGTATACGGCTATCATGCCTACAATCACTATGTGCGCAACAAAAGCTTGTATATTCACCGTGCAGAGCCTACTATGTCAACCGCCGAGGTAATACTTTCGTTGCTTCGTCCCGACAGAAAATATACTCCGCTTGAGGCAAAGGTGCTTGATATGGCGCTTATTCTCCATATGGAGCACGGCGGCGGCAACAACTCCACCTTTACTACTCACGTTGTTACATCCTCAGGCACAGATACATATTCCGCTATGGCGGCGGCGCTTGCGTCGCTCAAGGGTCCCAAGCACGGCGGAGCAAACGTAAAGGTTGTATATATGTTTGACGACCTCAAGGCGCACGTTAAGGATTGGAAGGACGATGAGGAAATTGAAAACTATCTTGAGCTGTTGCTTGACAAAAAGGCTTATGATAAAAAGGGTCTGATCTACGGTATGGGCCACGCCGTTTACACCATTTCCGACCCCCGTCAGGTTATTCTCAAGGGTTCGGTCAAAAAGCTTGCCGAGGCTGAGGGATATAACGATGAGTTTGCGTTGTATGAAAAGGTAGAAAAGCTGGCTCCTGTTGTCATCGGAAAGAAGCGTAAAATTTACAAGGGCGTTGCCGCAAATGTTGATTTTTACAGCGGCTTGCTTTACAGTATGCTTGACATTCCGTGCGAGCTGTACACTCCGCTTTTTGCCACCGCGCGTATTACGGGCTGGAGCGCACACCGTATGGAGGAGCTTATTAACGCAGGCAAGATTATCCGTCCCGCCTATATGAGTATTTCCGATTTCAAGGAATATGTTCCGCTTGAGGACAGATAAGGCGGATTCTGCAAATTAAGTAAGCATCCGAGTTGTTCGATGATTATTTAAGTACTAAAGGAAGCGCAAAAATGGACAGGGAAGAAAAAAGAGAAATGCAGCTGCACTTTGCAGTAAGCGCCGTAGGCGGATTCTTCGGTGGATATGCAATATTCAATCATTGCGATATTTTGGGAAATTCACAGACGGCAAACATAATTCATCTTTTCGGTAAGATTTTCACGGGTGATTTAAGCGGTATTGCATTTATGGTTGCTGCGCTTGTTACCTATATTTCGGGCAATGTGTTCTGCGTTGCCGCAAAGAAATTTATAAAAATAGATTTGCGTGTCATCAGCTTTTTGTTTGATGCAGCCGCAATAACGGCAATCGGCGTATTGCCTAGAGTCAGCAATGATTATTTGGCGCTGCTGCCGATATTGTTTGTTGCTCCGATACAGTGGAATGCCTTTCAAAAAGCCGGAGAATATACAAGCTCCACGATATTTTCCACAAATAACCTCAGACAGGCGTCAATGGCATCTGCCGGCTATTTCATAGACAAGGATAAAAAGCAGCTCAAAAAGGCTAAATTTTTCTGGACAACCTTGCTTTCATTCAATACCGGCGCAGGAGCAGCCTGTGTGCTGAGCGGATTTTTCGGCGTAGACAGCGTTTGGTTCGGCTTTGTACCGCTTGCCGTATCTGTGCTTGCATATTTCAGATTGCTCGGTATGAGATACTTTGAGGTTCGCAGAAGGGCTTTAAAATTAAAAATAATGCACGTATGGTAACCGCAGCGTAAAAACAGATGCGATTTCAAATTACATAAAGCAAACGGCAGTCTTTCGGCTGCCGTTTTCATACAAGTATTAGTTTTTAATTTACTCCTTCAGCTTGTTGAGCTTTTCAATATGCTTTGCACGTTTGTAGCGGTAAAGAATATTTTCAGCCCATTCACGGTCAATTTTTATAAAGCCGTTGAGCTTTTTATCCTTTGCGGCAAGAGTATCGGTGATTCCCTTGGATTTTCCGTAAATTTCAAGCCTTGCTGTCTGAACATACGGGCTGTGGTTTTCGCCGATAAAATATGTAAAGCCCATTGAGTTGTTCTCACGGTTATACATAGAGAGATAGCCGTCGGTAATTTCAGCGCCGCCGAGCTTTTTGGAAACGGTTTGACTGATTGCAAGCTTTGTAAGCTCAACAGCCATATCGTCGAGCCCGGACTCAAAAATAAAAATCTTTTCTTTAAAGGCGTTGAAGTCGGGTACAATGCGCTTGTTGATGTTGCGCAGGTTTGAATATTTGTCCTCAAGCTCCCTGTCGCAGAGCCGGAATCTGTCAATTTTGGGAATCATATATACCATAAATCGGTTTTTCATATCATTGTAAAGCACAGGATAGGTCAGACGGGCGTTGTATCCGCACAGAGGGCATTTCCAGGCGAATAATTCATCCTCAAGCACCTTGCCCCGCAGACCCTTGTTTACGGTAGGATTGATGCTTGTATATATTTCCGCCTTGCTCAGCTCACCGCACATCGGGCAGACTATTGCTTTTGTTACCTTGTTTTCCGGCACTGAAACCACCTCTGAATATAACTTAGGGAAGCCCTTTGTTTGAACTTAGGGCAAAATGCGCCTCACCTCTGCGGGCGGGTAACATAATCCCTGCCGAAACACACTGACGGGTGTTTGCTCGCGCGGCTGTTGAAATCGCCGCAATGAGAGATTAAATCACCCGTAAAACTCACTCAATTTAACCGTGCATACATAATTATAGAAATCAAGAGGAGTTTTAACAAGTAATTTTTAAAAAAATATTGATTTTATTAAAAATATCTGTCATAATAATAACACAGTTGTTGCTCACGGGATAACTTAGGGCAGGATATCCCGCTTCTATATGTGTCAGGGAGCAGTGCAGCCGGCAGAGATCGGATTTCCTGCTGATTTCCGACATTTTATGCCGCCGCTTGCCGAAATGAAAATTATCCGCCTTCTGCGTTAAGCAGAATCTGATTTAATCGGCGGTTACTTAATATTAAGGAGAATTTATATGGCATTTTTTGATACCGTAATGGGAACAGTAAACGCAGCAGTGGATTCTATTTCAACTGTTGCCCAGACGTTTGTTGAGAAGAACAGAACAAATGCAAAGCTCAACAGACTGAGAATGATTATGAAAAATGAAAGCGAGCTTATGAACAGGGCGTATATTGCCCTCGGCAAGCGTTATTATGAGAATACAAAAAACGGCGTAGAGATGAAAGCGTCGGAGGAGCAAAAGATTTTTGAGGTTATTGAAACCTCAAAGACTAAAATTGCCAAGGCGAGGGATTGCTACAGAAAAATTGTGGACAGTCAAAACGATGTGTTCTATGGAGTGCCGGAGGCAAATGAATATGATTCCTCCAGTGTTGTGGATATAACGGTTGCCTGCTCAAATGAGAATGAATATGCGTCATCTCCGTTTGAAGCGGTTGATGAAACGGCAAAGCCCGATGCTGCAAGCACCGAGTCGGCAGCTTCAAAAAAGACCGAGCAGGCTGGGGATGCTTTGACCGAAACTGAGCCGGAGGAAGACACGGAGTCGCCGGAAAGCGAGCTGTTTTAAGCCTGAAAATCTAACATAACATTGCTTGAAAACCTGCCGAGCTTCGACAGGTTTTTTTCTTTTTTGCCGGCAATAGACATATTAACGCAAGTGTATATTGATTTAATGATGATATAATGGTAAAATAACTCAAAACGTTTATATTTGCATAAAAGAATTAAAAACAGCTTTTTAAAGCTTATAATAAATTAGAATACGATAAATATACTATTTTGATTATCGGAGGAAGCGTTTTGAAATTAGGACTTGACATTGGTTCAACTACCATAAAGTGCGTCGTGCTTGACGATGATAACAAATTGATTTACAGCACATACGAACGCCATTACTCGCAGATTACCGAAAAAATTGCGGAAATCCTCGACACTGTTCGCTCGAAGGTTGACGGAGTTGAACAGGCGACTGTGGCTATGTCGGGCTCGGCAGGTATGGGCGTAGCGGAGGCCTGCGGAATTGACTTTGTGCAGGAGGTTTACGCCACACGAGTTGCGGCAAATACCTTTATCCCCGGAACAGACGTTGTAATAGAGCTCGGCGGCGAGGATGCAAAAATTCTTTTCCTTGCAAACGGGCTTGAGGTAAGAATGAACGGCACCTGCGCCGGAGGTACCGGTGCGTTTATTGACCAGATGGCCACCCTGCTTAACGTAGAGCTTGAGGATATGGATGAGCTTGCAAAGCAGTATGAAAAGACATATACCATAGCTTCTCGCTGCGGAGTTTTTGCGAAAACCGACATTCAGCCGCTTTTAAATCAGGGCACACGCAAAAGCGATATTGCAGAGAGCATCTTTAATGCGGTTGTAAGCCAGACGGTTGCAGGCCTTGCCCAGGGCAGAGAGATTGAGGGGCAGATTGCATATCTCGGCGGACCGCTTACATTTATGAGCGAGCTGAGAAACTGCTTTGACCGCACCCTCGGAACAAAGGGCATTTGCCCCGAAAATTCGCTGTATTACGTTGCGAGCGGAGCGGCTCTCTGCAGTGAAAAAGCTATTGATTTTGATGAGGTTATAAGCGCAGTAAAGGATTACAGAGGAACGGGAAATTTCGCTTTTAATCCCCCTCTCTTTGAAAATGAGGAGGAATACAAAAAATTTACCGACCGCCACGCCAAGGCGCATGTAGAGCAAAAAACGCTCAAGGACTATAAGGGAAAGGCTTACATAGGAATGGACTCGGGCTCAACCACCGTTAAGGGTGTTGTACTTAACGAGGACGGCGAGCTGCTTTATTCAAAGTATCTTCCCTCAAAGGGCAATCCTGTAGGTATAATAAAGGATTTTCTTGAAGAGATTTACGCCATAGAGCCTGATTTGAACGTAGCGTCATCTGCGGTTACGGGCTACGGTGAGGATATAATAAAAAATGCGTTCAACGTGGACTACGGAATAGTAGAAACGATAGCGCATTTTACGGCTGCCAAATATTTTATGCCGGATGTTGAGTTTATTATAGACATCGGCGGACAGGATATTAAGTGCTTCAAAATTCATAACGGCGCCATTGATAACATATTCCTTAACGAGGCTTGTTCTTCGGGCTGCGGCAGCTTTTTGCAGACCTTTGCAAATGCTCTCGGATATGAAATTGCCGATTTTGCAAAGCTGGGACTTTTTGCAAAGCGACCCGTTGACCTCGGCTCACGCTGTACGGTGTTTATGAATTCAAGCGTAAAACAGGCGCAAAAGGACGGAGCCACAATAGAGGATATTTCCGCAGGATTATCGCTGAGCGTAGTAAAAAATGCGCTTTACAAGGTTATCCGTGCTTCAAGTCCGGATGAACTGGGCAAAAGGATTGTTGTTCAGGGAGGTACCTTCCTCAACGCTGCCGTTCTGCGCCCAGTTGAACGGGAGCTCGGAATTGAGGTTGTACGCCCCGACATTGCCGGACTTATGGGCGCATACGGAGCTGCGCTTTATGCAAAGAAAAAATCAAAGGGCAAAGCCGACAGTACTCTCTTAAAATCGGATGGGCTGAAAAGCTTTGTGCATGATATACAGGTCACAAACTGCGGTCTGTGCAACAATAACTGCCGTCTTACAATAAATTCCTTCGGCGGCGGAAGAAAATACATTGCCGGCAACAGGTGCGAGCGTCCGATTACAAAGCGCGCGCCGTCCTCGGACCTTAATATGTACAGCTATAAGCTCAAGCTTATTGATTCGTACAAGCCAGTTGAGGGCGTGAGAGGCAAGCTCGGCATACCGATGGGACTTAACCTTTATGAGATGTATCCGTTCTGGTACAGGTTCTTTACCGAGCTTAAATTTGAGGTGTTCCATTCGCCGTATTCGTCACGCAAGCTGTACCAAAGAGGTCAGCAGACGATACCAAGCGATACTGTTTGTTTCCCTGCCAAGCTTATGCACGGTCATATTCAGACGCTGATTGACGAGGGAGCCGAAACAATTTTCTATCCCTGCCTATCGTACAATTTTGACGAGCATTTGGGAGATAACCACTACAACTGTCCGGTGGTAGCCTACTACCCCGAGGTTATAAAAAATAATATGAAGGATATCCGCAAGGTGCAGTTTATCAAGGAATACTTCGGCGTGCATCGTCCCAAGGATTTTCCGCAAAAGGCATATGAAAAGCTTTCGCAGTATTTCCCCGATTTGACTCTTAACGAGGTTAGAATAGCCTCCAAAAAAGCGTATGAGGAGCAGGAGGAATACAAAAAGAAGGTGCTTGACAAGGGCAACGAGATAATAGCGCAGGCGGAAAAAGAGGGCAAAAAGATTTTTGTGCTTGCAGGCAGACCGTATCACATTGACCCGGAAATCAATCACGGAATTGACGAGCTTATTTCCGGTTTTGACGTTGCCATAATAAGTGAGGATGTAGTTTCCCCGAGAGTGGAAAAATTTGACACGCACGTGCTCAACCAGTGGACTTATCATTCAAGGCTGTATGCTGCGGCAAAATACGTTACGACACGGGAGGATATGGAGCTGATTCAGCTTGTATCCTTCGGCTGTGGAATTGATGCAATCACCACCGACGAGGTGCGTGAAATCCTTGAAAAAAACGACAAAATATATACGCAGATAAAAATTGATGAAATTACAAATCTCGGCGCGGTAAAAATCAGGATTCGCAGCCTGCTTGCGGCTATTGACCGGGATTGATGCGAAAGGATTCATTATGGCTGAATTGAAGTACGACAAAAAAACAGGCAGACTGCTGTTTACAAAGGAAATGAAAAAGGAATACACAATTCTTATGCCGAATATGGCGCCTATTCATTTCAAGATTTTGCAGAAGGTGTTTACCTATTACGGCTACAAATCCGATTTGCTTGATACCTGGGGACCGGAGATTGCGCAGACGGGATTAAAATACGTTCACAACGACACCTGTTATCCGGCTTTGCTTGTAATAGGTCAGTTTATAAACGCTCTGCAGAGCGGCAAATACGACGTTCACAAAACGGCGCTTATGATTACCCAGACGGGCGGCGGCTGCCGTGCTTCAAATTATATTTTTCTTTTGAGAAAAGCCTTGAAAAAGGCAGGCTTTGAGTTTGTGCCGGTAATATCCCTTTCGTTCGGTATGGAGCATAACAGCGGATTTTCCCTTTCTCTTTCGCTGATAAGACGTTTTGTCGGCGGCGTGGTATACGGCGATCAGCTTATGCTGCTTTCAAATCAGACAAAGCCCTACGAGGTGAACAAGGGAGAAAGTATGGCGCTTGTTGAGGAATGGAGCGACAAGCTTTCGCAGCAGCTCATTGAGGGCAAGGGCTATACTCTTGAGGAAATTGACGAAAACCTTGACAAAATCACAAAATCCTTCGCCGAAATCGAGCTGAACAAGGTGCCGAAGGTTAAGGTAGGCATTGTGGGCGAGATTTATGTAAAATATTCAAAAATGGCAAACAACGGCTTAGAGGAGTTTCTTGCAAGTCAGGACTGTGAGGTTTGCGTTCCCGGACTTATGGGATTTGCGTCATTTAAGGTAGACAACAGGATTGAGGACTATAAATTATTCGGCGGCAGCAGGCTGAAATACCAATTCTGCCAATATCTGCTCAATTATCTGACAAAGCTTGAAAGCTTGATGATTGAAAATGCCGAAAAATACAATTTTGTACCGCCTCACGAGTATGCGCACACAAAATCGCTTAATAAAGGTGTAATCGGCTACGGAAGCAAAATGGGCGAGGGATGGCTGCTCACAGCCGAGATGCTTGAGCTTGCCGAAACAGGGTATGAAAACATAGTTTGCACTCAGCCGTTCGGCTGTCTGCCCAATCACATCAACGGAAAGGGAGCGGTCCGCAAGATTAAGGAGGTAAATCCCAACGCCAATATAGTTACCGTTGACTATGACCCGGGTGCGCCTAAGGTTAATCAGGAGAACAGAATCAAGCTGATGCTCGCCGTCGGCAAGGAAAACCTCAACAAAAGGCTTGCCGAGCAAAATAATCAGTAATGCGTGCCGTGCGGCTTAGGTTAAAAATATATTTTACCATATAGGTTTTTGATTTTAATTGGGGGAGAGAAACGGAAACGTTATGAGTAAAGTCAACAAAGAAACAAAAAAAGAAGCTAAGCAAAAAAAACGGAGCGAGGCAAGGCTCAGGCACGAAAGCAGCGTTCAGAACATTAAAAACCACAAGGTTCTGACCGGCGTTTATTTTGTTATACGCGCCGTAATTATTGTAATACTTGTAATCAGCCTTATCAGAGGTCAGTGGGAAAACACAATGACCTGCGTTCTGTCGTTTTTGCTTTTGATGATGCCCACATTTATTGAGCGCAGGCTGAAAATTGACATTCCGAGTGTAATGGAAATAATCGTTATTGTTTTCGTTTTTGCAGCCAATGTGCTGGGTGAGATGGGCGCATTCTACGAAAGAATACCCATGTGGGACACGATGCTGCACACGCTCAATGGCTTTATCTGCGCCGGCGTGGGCTTCGGACTGATTGATATTTTAAACAGAAACGAAAAGGTCAAGATGGATATGTCGCCGCTGTTTGTGTGCTTGTTTTCATTTTGCTTTTCAATGACTGCGGGTACCGTATGGGAATTCTTTGAATTCAGCGCCGATATGCTGCTCGGTAAGGATATGCAGAAGGATACAATCATCACCTCGATAAATTCTGTTTTGCTTTCGGGCGGCGGCAACCAGGTAACGCATATCAGCGGAATTACCGACACTCTCGTCAACGGCGAAAGCCTGGGCATAAACGGATACCTTGATATCGGAATCATCGACACGATGAAGGATTTGCTTGTCAATTTTCTCGGGGCGATAGTTTTTAATGTTATCGGATTTTTCTACCTCAAGGGCAGAGGAAAAAGAACAGGCTTTATCCAAAACTTTATCCCGAAAAGAATTAAGGAAGCAGAGGACGGGCAGGATAATGCTTCTCAAAGCACGGTCGCTGCGAAAAAAGAAGAAAAATAATCAATCGTTCGGCAAACGATTGCACGGAAAAGGACCGACACCACACGATGTCGGTCCTTTTGATGTTTAACTTTAATACAGATGCTGAAAATAAAAATCTGAAATCAGCAGAAGAAAACATCCATTTCGTTTTCTTCGCCGTCAGCAACAAAGTAAGCCTTGCTTTCATCGGGCTTGAGATAAACGGAAATTTCCTTTGCGTCCTTGCCGTAAGTAGCCTTTACGTTTTCGATAACCTCGTTTACCGAAACCTGAACGCCGCCGAATTCTACAAAGAAATCAACCTTAGTATCGGCTGCCTTAGCCGAAGCAGGCTTCTTAGGAGCAACCTTTTTGGGAGATGCTTTCTTAGCGGGAGCCTTTTATGCGGGAGCTTTCTTAGCTGCTGTTTCCTTAAGGGAAAGTTCTTCCTTTGCGGCTGCTGCTTTTGTTGTTTTAGCGGCAGTTTCCTTTGCTGCGGTTTCTGCTTTAGCAGCAGTCTTTCTTGTTGTTGCCATAATGATATTCCTTCTTTCAAAATGTTCGTAAAAACCGAGAATTTGCCTAATCTTTTACTGATTAAACCCATTATACAATTTGAGAAAATAAAAGTCAACAAATTGCGATTATTTTCGGCGGTTAATACATAAATGAAAATTTTAAAATTTTCATTTAGGCATATTGCACTATATTTAAAAGGATATTTTGTGTATAATGTCATTTGCTGTCGAAAAAAACAAGACTGCCGAATTGAAAAATATATCTCATAATGACGTCGTTTATGGTTTTAAACAGGCGCAAACGCAGATAAATCCGCTTTTGTCTTACGAAAATTGCGGCCCAGCCGATATATACAGGCAAAGGTGGCAAAAAGCTGAAATTTGTGTTATACTTGTTTCTGAGAAACGGAGGGAGCTTATGACCGACAGCTTTTTTATGATACTTCAGCAGGTATTGATTTTGTTTATTTTGATTGCTGTGGGATTTGTGTGCGGAAAAACCGGAATCCTTACGCAATCCTCGTCACGTCATATAACCGATATTGTATTATACGTTGTAACGCCCTGCGTTATGATTTCTGCATTCCAGCGTGAGTTTTCTTTTGAGCTTTTGGGCAACATTGCAATTACCGCTCTGTGCGCTGTGTTTATTATGCTTGGCTCAATTATACTTGCAAGGCTGATTTTTCGCAGCGCAAACGAAAGCAGGCGCAAGGTTTTGCAGTTTGCAACGGTGTTTTCAAACTGCGGATTTATGTCGCTGCCTCTGCAAAAGGCGATTCTCGGCGACGACGGCTGGTTTTACGGCTCAATTTTTGTTGCTGTTTTCAATTTGTTTGTCTGGACCTACGGGCTTGTTGAAATGAGCGGAGATAAGACTCAGCTTTCGGCAAAAAAGCTCATTTTCAACCCCGGAATTGTCGGTGTGCTTATAGCAATTTTGTTGTTTATAACGGGCATTGAGCTGCCTGAGATTATGATTCAGCCGATAGATTATCTGGCAAATCTCAACACACCTCTGCCGATGCTTATAATAGGCTTTTATCTTTCTAAGGCAAACCTGAAAAGAGCCTTTGCCGATGTCGGAGCGTACGCAGCAATGGCGTTGAGGTTGGCTGTGATTCCCGTTGCGGCGGCGCTGATTATGGCTTTTGCCGGTGTGGACAAAACAATATTGATAACCTGCGTAATAGCAAGCTCGGCGCCCACGGCGGCAACCTCTACAATGTTTGCGGCAAAATTTAATCGTGATGTTGAGCTTTCGGTGAGCATAGTGGCGGCTACAACGCTTGTTTCGGTGATTACAATGCCGTTTGTCATAATGCTTGCGCAAATAATTACATGATAGGGAGGAAAGGTTATGTCACGCAGCTCGGGGCAGAAGCAAAAGCTTTTATATCTGCAAAAAATAATGCTTGAAAAAACCGACGAGGAGCACGGTCTGACCGTGAAGGAAATATTGACGGAGCTTGAAGCATACGGAATAAAAGCCGAACGCAAGAGCCTGTATGACGACTTAAAGTCGCTTGAGGATTTCGGAATTGATATTTGTCGCACCAAGACAAATACCGTGAAATATTATGTGGGAAGCCATGATTTTGAAATTCCGGAGCTTTAGCGACTTGTGGACTAAATTAAAATTTCCAAATGTATA
>JAJQDK010000081.1:34870-62526 GCA_021202245.1 Clostridiales bacterium | reverse complement strand
TCTCTGTTTTGTAAAATCCCCCTCTTTGTACGTTCAAATTATTGACAATATCCCCGTTCATCATTTCAGAGGGAGTTGTAATCTCCCGCTGAAACACCGAAGAGCTAACGCTCCCTTTGCAAGCTGCAATCTATCGCAAGCTCTGCTTCAAGCGAGCTTGACAGAGCGTTGCTTCGATTTAAAATTAAAAAACTTTCTTTTGGGCTTAAATTAAGAAAAAGTTTTAGCCTGAGAGGAAGTTTTTTGTTGGTTTTTATTTATTTTTGTCTGAGGTTGTGTTATAATAAAATAAAAATTAACGGACGGTGGGATAATTTATGGACAGCAAATTAACTATACTTATTGTGGAGGACGACGATTATACATGCAGACGATTTTCGGAGCTTATTGACGATTCCGAGGAATTTATACTCACCGGCGTAACTAACAACGCCTGCACAGCCCTCAAAATAATCAAGGATACCCTGCCGGAGGTTGTGATTCTTGACCTGGAGCTGCATCTCGGCGGCGGAAGCGGTCTGGATGTGCTCAGCGGATTAAAAGACCTTGAGCTGAGCCGTTTGCCGTATATCCTTGTGACAACCAACAACACAAGCGCTGTTACCTATGAGTCCGCAAGACAGCTTGGAGCCGATTACATAATGTCCAAGCACCAGGAAAATTACAGCAAAAAAACGGCGCTTGATTTTCTGAAAATGATTAGTTCGGCGATAAAAAGCAAGCGCTGTGCCGCAGCTTTGAGCGGCGACTTAACCGAATCCTCAGACTATTATGAAAAGCGTATAAAAAGGCGAATAACTACGGAGCTTAACCACGTCGGTATAAATCCGAAATCCATAGGATTTAAATATCTTATCGAAGCCGTGATGATTACGATAAAGCAGCGGACGCCTAATGTCAGTAATGTGATTGCGCAAGAATGCGGCAAAACAGAGGCCGCGGTTGAGCATGCTATGCAGAATGCAATAAACCGTGTCTGGGCAACCTCAAACGTAGACGATTTGCTGATATATTACACCGCCAAAATCAACTCCGTCAAGGGCGTTCCCACCGTCACCGAGTTCATTTGCTACTACGCAAACAAAATTAAAAACGAATATTAAACATTTCATCCAAAAGGCAACAATAACAGTAAAAAACAAAATGTTTCGAGTCTGCGGAGTCGGAGCGTTACATTAACAAATCGGAGGTTTATGCTATGGAAAAAATCACACAGACCGCAGGCAGAGATGCCCTCGGAAGCTTTGCGCCGGATTTTGCGCATTTTAATGACGACATTTTGTTCGGCGAAAATTGGAATAATCAGGATATTGACCGCAAGACAAGGTGCATAATTACGGTTGTGGCGCTTATGTCATCGGGAATTACGGATTCCTCGCTCAGGTATCATCTTGATAACGCAAAAAAGGCAGGCGTGACCAAAGAGGAAATTGCCGCAGTTATCACACACACAGCCTTTTATGTCGGCTGGCCCAAGGGCTGGGCGGTATTTAATTTGGCTAAGGAGGTCTGGGCGGAAAATACGCCTGCATCCGACGCTAAAGCCGCTCACGCTGCCGAAATGATGTTTCCCGTCGGAGAGCCCAATGACGCTTTTGCTGAATATTTTATCGGACAGAGCTACCTTGCGCCCGTATCCGCTTCTCAGGTAGGCATTTTTAATGTAACCTTTGAGCCGGGCTGCCGCAATAACTGGCACATTCACAATGCCGATAATGGCGGCGGTCAGATTTTGATTTGCGTTGCGGGAAGAGGCTGTTATCAGGAGTGGGGAAAGAATGCCGTTGAAATGAAGCCCGGAGATTGCATAAACATTCCCGTAGGGGTAAAGCATTGGCACGGAGCTATGCCCGACAGCTGGTTTTCTCATTTGGCAGTTGAGGTACCGGGAGAAAATTGCACAAACGAATGGCTTGAGCCGGTGGACGACAGTCAATACAAAGCGGCTGCTGAGCAGATTTGCCTTGCTTAATCTCGTCTGCGGCGGCAAATTATACACGCAAAATACGATATTTCAAAAAACAGCAGGATGTCAAAAGCCCTGTCGGTGTTATAAATTCGATACCGACAGGGCTGATTTATTTTTTGTTACCGCTTTGCTTTCTCCATAGCCTAAAGGCCTGAACATAGGCACAGTCATTCGGCAAAGTAGGGTTGAATAACGCTGTAAATAAATTCACCTTTCCGCAGTGATTGCATTTGCGTAAACGCTCGTTATAGATTTTGCATAAATTTGTTTTGGTGTCAAGATTTTCACAGGGACAGTTGTAATGGATTATAACATTTTTCTTGGAATCTACCGAACGTATATAGCAGCATTTGCTGCAGCGATTACACAGTGAATCCCAATTTTTTCGCCATTTAAACCATACTTTGATTATACGCAGCATTTTTCTTCCCTTTTAACTTATGTTGAAAAAGCTTTTTGCTGAAGCCTGATTTGAACAAGCATAGTATTTGCGGTGCGCTGAAGCTTTGCAAAATTACAGCGGCAAATCCTTTTTCTGAAAGCGAATTGCTCCAACCACATAGCAGACAACTGCCACAGCCGCTAAGATAATCAGCTTGGGCACAAACGAATTGTCTACGGCGCCGGAGCCTACCGTTCCCAACGCATCAATATCGAATAAGCCTATCAGCGAAAGCTTGTTGAATGTTCCCAGCTCTTCTACGCCCATACCTACGTTTACTATATTTTCGGAACCGAACATACCGAGCAGTGAACAGATAAAGAACCAAATGTTGAGTCCGCCGCCGAGCGCAAGAGCGTATTTGCTTAAATTGAAGATACAGCTTGCAAGATAGCAAACGCCTGCCATGGCCTCGGTTAAAATGTACAAGCCGCCGTAGAGAGCCGCATATTTTACGGCTTCAACCTCGCCGATAATCACGTTGCAGGCAATCAGCTCTGTAACGTAAGCGCAGCCCACCATAATGAGCGGAGTTATAATCATATATACAGCCTGAGTGATAACTACTGCGCTTCGTTTTGTCGGAGTTGATAAAATGTATGCCATAGAGCCCTTATCAACCTGATCTACAATCAAGGCGTTGCCGGCAAAGATAATAAACAGCAGTATAGGCAGCAGGCTCATAATGGTGAAGTACATCTGATTGAGCATAGACGAGGTGTCCATCTCGCTCATATTTTCTACAAGTTCGGAGGATACACCCATAATTTCCAGCATATCGCTCATCATAGCTTCTATATTCAGCTCATCGCCGGAAAAGCATCCCTGCACGGAGCCGAGGGCATAAACGTACTCAAAATTTGAAATGTATGTGTCAAGCCCCACCTCAGACTGCGACAGCGTATCGGCTGCTTCTGCAAAGCCCTCGCTGCTCAAATCCAAGTCGTCGGACTGCTCGCTCATCATTTCAAATAACATATCGTACTGAGTCAGATCGTCGGATTCGGAAAAATCCTCATAGCTGAGGGAGGTGCCTGCAGTTTCATTATAGGAGGCAAGCACATATAAATAGCTGTAAAAATCAGTTTGTGCGTCTGTGTAATCCTCGGCATCCGAAGAGCCGAGGATATTGCCGGCAAAGGTGGTTACTATTGTCATCAGGCAGAGAACAACAGTACACGCAATAGCCAAAACCTTGTTTGAGCTGATGCTCTGTTTCATTAGTGGCCAAGAAAATATTTTTGTAGTTTTCATTTTATTCCGAGTCCTCCTCTGAGTTATTGCTTTGAATTGTTTCCATAAAATAATCCTCCAGATCTGGGTGCTTTTCCGATACCGAAACAACCTTCAAGCCTTCCAATGCCTTAAATGCGGAGTCCACATCACGGGCTAAGGCCTCAAAGCGCACACGCTTGCCTTCAACATGGCTTTGGGGCAGGCGCTTGCGGAATGTTTCAGCGGAAGCTTTATCGGAAAGCTCTATTTCAAACGAACGCACGGAACCGTGGCGAAAATCCGAAAGATTTAATATCCTCTGAATTTTTCCTGAATTTATTATTGCAACACGGTCGCAAACCTCTTCGATTTCCTCAAAAATGTGGCTTGACATAAACACGGTTCTGCCCTTGCTTTTTTCTTCTCTTATCAGCTCCAAAAATGCATCTCTCATCAGGGGGTCAAGACCGGTGGTCGGCTCATCCAAAATCAAAACATCTCTGTTTCCCATAAGAGCGGCTACAATAGCGGTTTTTTGCTTCATACCCTTGCTCATACGCTTTAAATTTGCGGAGGGGTCAAGTCCGAGAATATCTATAAGATGATTCATATAAGAAAAATCCCGAACTCCGAGAAATTGCGCCTGCACCTTAAAAAAGTCGGTGCCCGTTTTTAAATCGGGAAAGGCAATCTCTCCGGGAACGTAGCTTACGTTTTTCATAACCTCGGGTGCGTTTTTCCACGGATTCAAACCGTTTACGGTGACGTTGCCGCCGTTCGGCTTCAGAAAGCCCATCATATGTCTGATGGTAGTTGTTTTGCCGGAACCGTTGGTGCCGAGGTAACCGAAAACCTCGCCCTTATGAATATCCAGAGAGGCGTCAAATACACCTCTGCCGTGGCCGTAATCCTTGGTAAGATGTTCAACGGAAATAACGGTGTCGCTCATTTCTTCACCTCCTCAAAATGATGACCGGTATCATAAAAGCCCATAAAGTAATCCTCCAGCGTGAACGGAATTTCTACAAAGTCTGCAATGTGAAATCCCTTTAAGCTTGAAATCAGCTCACCGACCTGAGCCGCAGGAATTTGAACCCTTGCACGCAGCTTATTTACATTTTTTGAAGTAAAAGTAAAGGGCTTTTTCACAAATGCTTCGTAGGATTCTAAATCGGAGAAGGAAACACGATAAATTCTGTCGTGCTTCTGCTTCAGCTCCTCGGATTTAAATTCCGAAACTATTTTTCCGTCCCTTATAATTGCAATGCGGTCGCAGACGGCGTCCACCTCGTGAAAAATATGAGAGGAGAGAAAAATGGTTTTGCCGCGCTGCTTTTCCTCTTTGATAAAGCTGATAAAGGTTTTCTGCATAACTGGGTCAAGACCGGAGGTCGGCTCGTCTAATACAAGAATATCAGGGTCGTGCATAAAGGCGGTAACAACCGCAAGCTTGCGTTTAACGCCGAGGCTCATTTGCTTGATGCCTATGTTGGGGTCAAGCTTAAATTTATCAAGCAGCATTTGCAGATACTCTTTGTCTTTTACTCCGCGCATTTGCTCCGTCATACGCAGAAAGGCGCTTCCGGAAAGTCCCGTCGGCAGAGTAACCTCGCCGGGCAGATAACCAACCGTATTTTGCAGTCGGGCGCTGTGCTTCCAGCTGTCCTTGCCTAGAATAGAGGTGTGCCCCTCCTGCGGTTTGGAAAAGCCCATCAAGTGGCGGATTGTTGTGGTTTTTCCTGCGCCGTTGGGCCCCAAAAAGCCGTAACATTCGCCTTTGTCTATTCCGATATTTACATCAAACACACCGCGGCCGTGACCGTAGTCCTTTGTTAGATGCTCAACCAATATTTCTGACATTCGGTTTACCTCCTTGACATTATCCAACAACTGTTGTATTATTATTTTAGCAAGCACAGCATATAAAGTCAACCAACAATTACACATCAAATGTCGGATGATAAACGGAGGCCGTTCAACTATGAAAAAAAGTCCTGAAATAACAGATGCCACACGAAGCAAATTGATGCTCGCATTTTGCGAGCTGTACAAGCAAAAGCCGATAAGTAAAATCACGGTAAAGGAAATTACCGACATTACCGGATACAACCGCTCCACCTTTTATCAATATTTTAAGGATGTTTTCGATTTGCTGGAGTATATCGAAAATGATTTGATTGCTACAGCCACCGAGAGAATTAAGGCTGTTCGGCTTGAATCGCCCGACTTTAACAGGCAGCTTGTACTCGCCTTTTCAAATGTATTGCGCGAGCATGAGCATTATTCGGTTATCCTGTTAAAAAACGGCGTCAACTCAGACTTTTTTCGAAAAATCCGCAATAATATTATTCCGGTGATGACTGAAAGATACCGGGTGGACGGCAATAACAAAAAGGCGGTTTTTGCTATGGAATTTTGCCTAATGGGAATGTTGACGATTTTGACGTATTGGCTCAAAAATCCCGATGAGCTGACAATAGAAGAGCTTGGTTCGCTGGTACACGGAATTTGGTGCGACGGACTTCTGGCTCAGCTGAAATAACAGGATTAACCTAAACCGCAAAAACAAACGGCCGGCACTGCTTTGTGTCGGTCGTTTAAGTTTGTTATTTAACGAAGAAAAATTAAAGATTTGTGTAGCCCATCAGGCTTTCGTCAACCTCTCTTGCAACATCTCTGCCTTCTCTGATAGCCCACACGACAAGCGACTGTCCTCTGTGCATATCGCCGGCAACAAATATGTTGTCAACGTTTGTTTTGAAAGAGCCCGAAGCCGTTGCTACGTTTGTTCTGTTGTCAACATTTACTCCGAATGATTTTGTGACGTAGCTTTCGGAGCCGAGGAAGCCTGCGGCGATAAGCACAAGGTCAACGTCTACGCTGTATTCCGAGCCCGCAACCTCTTTCATCATCATTCTTCCGGTTTTTTTGTCCTTTTCGGGGCTGAGCTTTACAAGCACAGCACTCTTAAGATTGCCGTTTTTGTCCTTGACAAACTCCTTGACGGTGGTTTGATAAACTCTGGGGTCTTTGCCGAAAACTTCAATGGCTTCCTCCTGACCGTAGTCTGTCTTGCAGATTCTCGGCCACTGCGGCCACGGATTATCCTCGGCTCTCTCATTGGGGAGCTTGGGCATCATTTCAAGCTGAAGAACAGACTTTGCACCGTGTCTTATGCTTGTGCCCACGCAGTCGTTGCCCGTGTCGCCGCCGCCGATAACCATAACCCTTTTGCCCTTTGCGGAAATATACGTTCCGTCCTTAAGACCGTTGTCAAGCAAAGCCTTTGTGGTTGATTTGAGAAAATCCACGGCAAAGTAAATTCCGTTTGCATCTCTGCCGGGAGCCTTAATATCCCTCGGGTTGGAAGCGCCGCAGGCGAGGATTACTCTGTCGTACTCCTTCAAAATCTGCGCCGCCTTAATATCCTTGCCGACATTGACGCCGGTTTTGAACTCAACGCCTTCCTCTTTCATTATATCAATTTTGCGTTCGATTATATTCTTTTCGAGCTTCATATTCGGAATACCGTACATCAGCAAACCGCCTATTCTGTCGCTGCGCTCAAATACGGTCACCGAGTGACCTTTCTGGTTGAGCTGGTCGGCAGCCGCAAGACCCGACGGACCCGAGCCTATTACGGCAATTTTTTTGCCTGTTCTCACCTTGGGAATTTTAGGAGCGGCATAGCCCTCTTTGTAGGCGTTTTCTATAATGCCGTATTCATTGGCTTTGACCGTTACGGCATCGCCGTTTGCGCCGCAGGTGCAGGCCTTTTCGCAGAGAGTGGGGCATACACGAGAGGTGAATTCCGGAAAGTTGTTAGTAATTTTAAGTCTGTTATATGCCTGTTCCCAAGCGCCCTTAAAGATGAGGTCGTTCCATTCCGGTATAAGGTTATTGAGCGGACATCCCGAAAAGGCTGTGCCTATCTGCAGTCCCGATTGGCAGAAAGGAACGCCGCAGTCCATACACCTTGAGCCTTGCTTTGACTGGTCCTTCATTGAAAGCGGTGTGTGAAACTCATTGTAATTTTTAATGCGTTCCCGTACGGAGAATGCAGGGGCATCCTCCCGGTTAAATTCCATAAATCCTGTTGGCTTTCCCATGACTGTTCTCCTCCTTATTTGTTATTGACAATCTGATAGAATGCTTCAATTTTAGCCTGATCGCTGCTCATACCCTTTTCTTCCATAGAGGCTATGGCAGACATCATCTTCTTGTAATCGTGAGGGATAATTCTCTTGAATTTAGGCAGATAATCTTCAAAGCTTTCGAGAATTTCTTTGCCCTTTGCCGAGCCGGTAGCCTTTACATGCTCCTCGATAAGTCCCTTAAGCTCAAGAATATCGTACTTTTCGGTTACCTCGGAGAACAGCACCATTTCCTTGTTGAGCTTGGTGTAAAGATCTCTGTCCTCATCAAGGACATAGGCAACGCCGCCCGACATACCTGCGGCAAAGTTTTTACCTGTTTTTCCTATAACTACCACACGGCCGCCTGTCATATACTCACAGCCGTGGTCGCCCACGCCCTCAACAACTGCCGTGGCGCCGGAATTTCTTACGCAGAATCTTTCGCCGGCAACACCGTTGATAAACGCTTTGCCGCTTGTTGCGCCGTAGAGCGCAACATTGCCTATGATTATGTTTTCGTCAGCTTTAAAGGTTGAGCCCTTGGGCGGATAAATTACAAGCTTACCGCCCGAAAGTCCCTTGCCGAAGTAGTCGTTGCTGTCGCCCGAAAGCTCAAGAGTAAGACCGTTGGGAATGAATGCGCCGAAGCTCTGACCGCCGGAGCCCCTGCAGATGATTTTAAACGTATCGTCCTCAAGGGTATTGTAGTATTTCTTTGTAATTTCGGAACCGAAAATCGTACCGAACGAGCGGTCGGTGTTCTTTACGTTTACCTCAATGGTTTTCTTGGCGCCTTTTTCAAAAGCTGTCTTGAATTCCTTAATCAAAACCTTTTCATCAAGCGTGTTTTCAAGCTTGAAGTCGTATTTGTTCTTTTTGTTGTACTCGATTTTTTCGGAAGCAAAATCGCAGTTGAGAATATTTGAGAGGTCAACCTCCGCTGCGCTGCCCGTTATGCCTTCCTTAGGCTTTATGAGGTCAATTCTGCCTACAAGCTCGTCAACTGTTCTTACACCGAGCTTTGACATATATTCTCTCAGCTCCGTAGCAACGAAAAGCATAAAGTTTACCACATATTCCGGCTTGCCTATAAACTTTTTCCTCAGCTCGGGATTCTGTGTGGCAACGCCGAAGGGACAGGTGTCAAGGTTGCAGACTCTCATCATTGCGCAGCCCAGAGTAATCAGCGGAGCTGTGGCAAAGCCGTATTCCTCAGCTCCGAGTATTGCGGCTACGGCAACATCGCGTCCCGTCATAAGCTTGCCGTCTGTTTCAATAACAACCTTATTTCTCAGGTCATTTTTAATAAGCGTTTGATGCGTTTCCGCAAGTCCGAGCTCCCACGGCAGACCTGCGTTGTAGATTGAATTTCTCGGAGCGGCGCCCGTGCCGCCGTCGTAGCCGGAAATGAGGATTACGCCTGCGCCTGCCTTGGCAACGCCTGCGGCAACCGTACCTACTCCGCACTCCGAAACGAGCTTGACGGAAATCCTTGCGTCCTTGTTAGCGTTCTTTAAGTCATAGATAAGCTGCGCAAGGTCCTCTATCGAATAAATATCGTGATGAGGCGGGGGAGAGATAAGCGAAACGCCCGGTGTGGAGTGACGTGTTTTTGCAATCCACGGATAAACCTTTTTGCCCGGAAGGTGACCGCCCTCGCCCGGCTTTGCGCCCTGCGCCATTTTAATTTGAATTTCATCGGCGGAGGTGAGATACCTTGAGGTTACGCCGAATCTGCCCGAAGCAACCTGTTTGATTGCAGAGCATCTGTTGTTGTCTGTTCCCTTGGACAGAAGCCTGTCAAGGCTTTCGCCGCCCTCGCCGGAGTTTGATTTGCCGTGAAGCGTGTTCATGGCAACGGCGAGCGCCTCGTGCGCTTCCTGAGAGATTGAGCCGTATGACATTGCGCCTGTTTTAAAGCGGCGGACAATGGATTCAACGCTTTCAACCTCTTCAAGCGGAATCGGCTTTTCGGCATAATTAAAGTCAAACAGTCCTCTGATGTTCACGGGATCCATTTCCTTGGAAATCATATGGGAGTATTTTTTGTAAAGCTCATAGTCGCCCGTTCTTGAAGCCTGCTGCAGCATATAGATTGTCTGCGGATTGTAGAGATGCTCCTCCTTGCCGCTTCTGAATTTATGACTGCCTCTTGCATCAAGCTCAAGCGTTGATTTAAGACCGAGAGGATCAAAGGCGGAGGTGTGCAGTCTGTCAACATTGTTTTCTATGTCTTTGAGCGTAATACCGCCTATTCTGCTTACGGTATCCGTGAAGTATTTATCAATAACATCCTGTCCTATGCCGATAGCCTCAAAAATCTGAGAGCCCTGATATGACTGAATTGTTGAAATGCCCATTTTGGAGGCAATTTTTACAATGCCGTGCAGAACTGCGTTGTTGTAGTCCGTTACAGCGGCATAATAATCCTTGTCAAGCAGATCGTCGCTGATTAGCTCGTGGATGGTTTCCTGCGCAAGATAGGGATTGATTGCGCTGGCGCCGTAGCCTAAAAGCGTTGCAAAGTGATGCACCTCCCTCGGCTCACCGCTCTCAAGAATAATAGCAAGAGAGGTTCTCTTTTTAGTGGCGACAAGGTGCTGGTGAATTGCGGAAACCGCAAGCAGAGAGGGAATGGCAAGGTGGTTTTCGTCAACCCCTCTGTCGGAGAGGATAAGAATGTTTGCGCCGTCGTTATAAGCCTTGTCTGCCTCGATAAACAATCTGTTAATGGCCTTGGAAAGCCTTGTGTTTTTATAGTAGAGAATCGGAATTACCGCAACCTTAAAGCCCGGTATCTTCATATTCTTGATTTTTAAAATATCGGTTGAGGTGAGAATGGGATTATGAATTTTCATAACCTTGCAGTTTTGAGGCTTTTCCTCAAGAATGTTGCCGCCCTCGCCGATATATACGGTTGTGGAGGTTACAACCTCTTCTCTGATTGCGTCAATCGGAGGATTGGTAACCTGAGCAAACATCTGCTTAAAGTAGTTGAACAGCGGCTGAGGCTCCTTGGAAAGCACGGCAATAGGGCTGTCGGTGCCCATTGCGGCGATAGACTCGCTGCCGTTTTTAGCCATAGGCAGGATTGAGGTCATAACGTCCTCATAGGTGTAGCCGAAGGCTTTTTGAAGCTTCTTTCTGTCTTTCTTTGAATGCTCCTCAACCTTTGCGTTCGGAATTTTCAAATCGCTGAGATTAACAAGGTTGCTGTCAAGCCATTCGCCGTAGGGCTGCTTTGAAGCATAGGATTCCTTTAATTCATCGTCGTCGATAAGTCTGCCCTGAACGGTGTCAACCAAAAGCATTTTGCCGGGGCGGAGTCTTTCCTTTGTAACGATTTTTGCGGGATCAATCGGAAGCGCGCCGACCTCGGAGGACAGAATGAGGTTGCCATCGTCGGTTATGTAATATCTTGACGGGCGCAGACCGTTTCTGTCAAGCACAGCGCCCATAATATCTCCGTCGGAGAACAAAATGGAGGCGGGACCGTCCCACGGCTCCATCATAGTTGCGTAATACTGATAAAAGTCCTTTTTCTTCTGCGACATAGTGTCGTTGTTGTCCCAGGGTTCGGGAATGGTAATCATTACCGCAAGAGGTAAATCCATACCGCTCATAACAAGAAATTCAAGGGTGTTGTCAAGCATTGCGGAGTCGGAGCCCTCGGTATTTACAACGGGTATAACCTTGTCAAGGTCGCCCTTGAGGTGTTCGGAACGCATTGTTTCCTCACGGGCAAGCATTTTGTCGGCGTTGCCCCTGATGGTGTTGATTTCGCCGTTGTGAACAATCATTCTGTTGGGATGAGCCCTTTGCCAGCTCGGGTTTGTGTTGGTTGAAAATCTTGAATGAACCATAGCGATTGCCGATTCGTAATCGGGATCCTGAAGGTCGAGGAAGAACTGCCTTAAATCGCCTACCAAAAACATTCCCTTATATACAATAGTCCTGCTTGAAAGCGAAACTACATATGTGTCCTCGTTGCTCTGTTCAAATACTCTTCTTGCAACGTAGAGCTTGCGGTCAAAGTCAAGTCCCTTTTTAACACCCTCGGGGCGCTTGATGAAGCACTGCATAATTGCGGGCATACAGTCCAGCGCTCTTTTGCCGATTACGTTATTGTTTGAGGGCACGTTTCTCCAGCCGAGAACCTCAAGCCCTTCCTTTTCGGCAATAATCTCAAACATTTTCTTAGCCTGATTTCTTGCAAGCTCATTTTGAGGAAAGAAGAACATACCCACTGCGTAATCTCTTTCGGAAAGGAGGTTAATTCCAAGATCCCGAGCAGCGGCTTTCTTGAAAAACTTGTGTGAAATCTGGAGCAGAATACCTACGCCGTCACCTGTTTTGCCCTCTGCGTCCTTACCGGCTCTGTGTTCAAGCGTTTCCACAATAGTCAGGGCATTTGCCACGGTGTCGTGTGACTTGATACCTTTGATGTTGACAACGGCGCCGATGCCGCAGTTGTCGTGTTCAAACCTCGGAGAATACAGAGTCTTTTGTTCTTTCATATTCTCTGTTAGTTCCATTAAAAATCATCCTTTCCTGATAAAATTCATACTGAGAATTCAATCACGCCTGCTTAGCACAGCGAATTCACACATTATCAGTTATTTATTCTTTGCGGCAGTCCGATATATTTTGCATATATATAGAAAACCGTACAAGACCTGAAGCTGCGGCTGCCGATTTGCAGCCGGTTATGCAGAACAATTAAATAAGTAATTAAGAGTAATTAAGCTGTTTAAACGTAAGCGATTTATTCTGCGTTTACAGCGCACGCTGCATACTTATTCAAAAGCAGTCATATATATTTGTGTTGCCGTAACACCTCTTGACAGATTAAGTGATTTAACCGTCTTAATATATATGATTGATTTGCCGAAAAAAATCAGAGCCTTTTTCGAATATTTACATATCAGTTATTATTATATATCCCGATAATTGTTATGTCAAGAGAAAATGAAAGGAAATTGCAATTTTATTTGAAGAAACTTTCATAAAAACAAATGTTTTATTGAAATTGTGCAACTTATAAGGTTTTTAGACTGATGAATTTGCAAGAAATTTATAAAATCTTGCAATTTTTAAATTTTTTTGAAAAATTCTATTGACAAATCCTCAAAAAGGGAATATACTTACAGCAATGATAACAGCAAGGGCGCTGTAAGCAGACGGCTTACAACGCCCTTTTTTGTTTATCAACAAAACAATATATTATTGGATAGGAGAGAATTAAAATGGCAAAAGTTCCCGAATTATTCGGCAATATGGTTTTTAATGACCAGACAATGCAGGAACGTCTTCCCAAGTCTACATACAAGGCTCTTAAGAAGACAATTCAGAACGGTGAGCCACTCGATTTGAGCGTAGCCAATGTTGTTGCAAGCGCAATGAAGGATTGGGCGGTTGAAAAGGGCTGCACACACTACACTCACTGGTTCCAACCGATGACAGGCGTTACGGCGGAGAAGCACGACAGCTTTATCAGTCCGAGCGGCGACGGTCAGGTAATTATGGAATTTTCAGGTAAGGAGCTTGTAAAGGGCGAGCCCGATGCGTCATCCTTCCCGAGCGGCGGTATCCGCGCTACGTTTGAAGCAAGAGGTTATACAACCTGGGATCCCACATCCTACGCTTTTGCAAAGGACGGCACGCTTTACATCCCCACGGCATTCTGTTCATACACGGGAGAGGTTCTTGATAAGAAAACTCCTCTGCTCCGTTCAATGGAAAGAATCAGCACCGAAGCCGTTAAAATTCTTCATCTTCTCGGCAAAACCGATGTTACAAGGGTAACAACCACAGTCGGCCCCGAGCAGGAATATTTCCTTATTGATAAAGATCTGTACGATCAGAGAGAGGACTTAATCTACACCGGACGTACACTTTTCGGCGCAAAGGCGCCCAAGGGACAGGAGCTTGACGACCATTATTTCGGAGCTATCAAAACAAGAGTTTCCGCTTATATGAGAGATCTTGACGAAGAGCTTTGGAAGCTCGGAATCCTTGCTAAAACAAAGCATAACGAGGTTGCTCCGTCACAGCATGAGCTTGCTCCGATTTTCTCTACAACAAATATCGCAACCGACCACAACGAATTGACAATGGAGGTTATGAAGAAAACAGCCGAGAAGCACGGACTTGTTTGTCTGCTTCACGAAAAGCCCTTTGCCGGCGTAAACGGCTCGGGTAAGCATAACAACTGGTCAATTTCCACCAATAAGGGCGAAAACCTTCTTGACCCCGGCAAGGAACCCGAAAAGAACACTCAGTTCCTTATCTTCCTTGCAGCTATCGTAAAGGCTGTTCACGAATATCAGGATCTTCTTAGAATTACGGTTGCTTCGGCAGGAAACGACCATCGTCTCGGAGCTAACGAGGCTCCGCCCGCTATCATTTCCATGTATCTCGGCGATGACCTCGGCGCACTTGTTGACGCTATCATCAACGACAAGGAATATGTAAGCAAGGGCAAGGTTGAAATGAAGACCGGCGTTGACGTTCTTCCCGACTTCAAGAAAGACAACTCCGACCGTAACCGTACTTCTCCGTTTGCGTTTACAGGCAACAAATTTGAGTTCAGAGCCCTCGGTTCCTCGCTCAACATCGCTTGCCCCAACTATATGCTCAACACAATGGTTGCCGAGGAGCTTTCCAAATTCTATGATGAGCTTAAGGACGCGGCTGATATTGAATCCGCTGCCAAGGCTCTTATCAAAAAGACCTTTACCGAGCATCAGAATATTATCTTTAACGGCAACAACTATGCTCCCGAGTGGGTAGACGAGGCTGAGAAGAGAGGACTTCTCAATCTTAAATCACTTCCGGATGCTATGGCTCGTTTCCTTGATGAGAAAAACGTAAATCTCTTTGTTAAAAACAAGATTTGCTCTTCGGAGGAACTCCGTGCAAGATATGAAATTGAGCTTGAAAACTACTCGAAAGAAATTAACATTGAAGCTCTCACTATGATTGATATGGCTAAAAAGAAAATCATTCCCGCCGTATCGGCATACGTAAGAGAAATGACGGATACGGCTCTGGCAAAGAAAACTCTTTCGGACGCTATTCCGACCGATGTTGAGGAAGAACTTGTAACAAGCCTTTCCAACAAGCTTGTTTGCTTCAACAAAAAGACTTCTGAGCTTGAGGACGCAGTTATTAAGGCTGCCGAGTACAGCGATGACGGTCTTGCATATGCTAAGTATTACAGAGAAACGGTATTTGCAATTATGCAGGAGCTTCGTGCCGTAGGCGATTCTATGGAAACCGAAACCGCTTCCGAATATTGGCCTTATCCTTCATACGGCGAAATGCTTTTCAGCGTTTGATAAAGCGGATATAGACAGTTTAAAGTAATGACACAACGGTGTGTTTTATCGGGGAATTTTATCTTTGATAGGCGCACCGTTATTATTTTGTTAATCAAGTGTGTTCTCTCTGCCGCAGAGGGCTTGTGTTCGGCGGCGTGAGGTCATAAAATAAATATTTATGTAAAAGAGGAGAGATATCTATGGACTTTTCGATTTGGTATCTAATCGGTGCAGTGCTCGTATTCTTTATGCAATGCGGCTTTGCAATGGTCGAAACAGGCTTTACAAGAGCCAAAAACGCAGGAAACATCATAATGAAAAACCTGATGGATTTCTGCATAGGTACCGTAGTATTTACGCTGTTAGGCTTCGGCTTATTGTACGGCGAAAATGCATTTTTCGGTTTAATCGGTAAACCCGATTTGCAGATTTTCACAAACTTCTCGGAATTCCCCTGGTCGGATTTCGTATTTAACCTTGTATTCTGCGCTACTACCGCTACTATTGTATCCGGTGCTATGGCAGAAAGAACAAAGTTCGTTTCTTATTGTGTTTACTCGGCAGTGCTCAGCGCTGTAGTTTATCCGATTGAAGCTCACTGGATTTGGGGCGGCGGCTGGCTCTCAGACCTCAACTTCGTTGACTTTGCAGGATCCTGCGCAATACATATGGTAGGCGGTACCGCCGCTTTCATAGGCGCAATGATTCTCGGTCCCCGTATCGGTAAATACGGCAAGGACGGCAAGGTAAACGCTATCCCCGGTCACTCGCTTACACTCGGCGCACTCGGTGTGTTCATTCTTTGGTTCGGTTGGTACGGATTTAACGGCGCTGCCGCAGATTCAATCGACCACCTCGGACAGATTTTCTTAACAACGACTATCGCTCCGGCGGTTGCTACCTGCGCTACAATGCTCTTTACCTGGATTAAGAACGGCAAGCCCGATGTTTCAATGTCGCTTAACGGCTCGCTTGCAGGTCTTGTTGCTATCACGGCTCCCTGCGCAGATGTTGACGCTTTGGGCGCAGCTATCATCGGTTTGGTTGCAGGTATCCTTGTAGTGGTTGCAGTAGAATTTATCGACATCAAGCTCAAGGTTGACGACCCTGTCGGCGCTGTTGCAGTTCACGGCGTAAACGGCGTTTGGGGTACTCTTTCTGTAGGTCTTTTCGCAACCGGCAACGGTCAGGACGGCGTTACAGGTCTTTTCTACGGCGGCGGCTTCCATCAACTCGGAGTTCAGGCTTTGGGTGTTGTTTGCGTACTTGCTTGGGCAATAATTACAATGACAATTTTCTTCCAGATTATCAAGCACACAATCGGTCTTCGCGCTTCCAAGGAAGAGGAAATGCAGGGTCTCGACGTTACGGAGCACGGTCTTATCAATGCATATGCAGACTTTGTGCCTATCGGCGTTTCCACTGCTTCGCTTGACGAGTCCTTCAGCGTTGACGGCGACGTTCCCGTTACTCAGGCAGTTCCCGTTCAGCTTGCCAATAACTACGATGTCAGCGAGAACAGCACTAAGATTACAAAGATTGACATTGTTATCAAGCAGTCTAAGCTTGAGGCTCTCAAGATTGAGATGGATAAGCTCGGCATCACCGGTATGACGGTATCCCAGGTAATGGGCTGCGGCGCTCAGAAGGGTAAGGCTGAATATTACCGCGGTGTTGCTGTTGAAAGTAACCTCCTGCCCAAGATGAAGGTTGAAATAGTTGTATGCAAGGTTCCCGTTAAGTCGGTAGTTGACGCAGCTGTTAAGGCTCTCTACACAGGCCACATCGGCGACGGTAAGATCTTCATTTACAACGTAGAGGATGTTATCAAGGTCAGAACAGGTGAAACAGGTTACGATGCAATGCAGGATGTTGAGTAATCAATGTCTTAATGAATTAACCTATCCTTTTTAATTCACATAAATCGAAAGCCCGTCACGGCATACGCTGTGTCGGGTTTTCGATATTTTTCGGCATAATTTTCAGCGTAATTCAAATGTTTTTTCGCTGCGTATGCGATGAGTATGAATAATATTAAAAAAATCTTACTATAATTCCTTTATGTAAATTTGATTTAATACAAATCTTGTAGAATAATATGATGAATGAAACTGTACGGCGGTGATGATCCCTTTGAAAAAAGCTTTGTTGATTTCACATTCCGAGCAAAACGCCAATTCTCTTTCGGACTTGCTCAGGGATGAGAATTATACGCAGATTTCAGTTTCTTGTACCTCGGCTGATGCTAAAAGGCTTGCAGATAAAGATGAATTCGATTTAATCTGCATAAACGCTCCTCTTGCTGCGGAAAGCGGAATTGAGCTTTCGGCGTATTTTGCAAAGACTACACACTCCTGCGTGGTAATAATTGTCCCACAAAAAAATGCTGACGACGTAAACGACGCTCTCACCGAGCACGGTGTGCTGGTCATAGCAAAGCCGATAAACAAGCATCTTTTTCACCACTTTTTGCAGTTTACGGAATGCTTCAAGATGCGTATGCTCAGCGTTGAAAAGGAAAACGAAAAGCTGCGGCATATGGTTGAGGATATAAAAATTATCAACAGGGCAAAGCTTTTGCTTATATCCTGCCTCAATATGTCCGAGGAGCAGGCGCACCGCTATCTTGAAAAGCAGGCAATGGATTTGCGGACAAGCAAGCTCAATGTTGCCAAACAGGTTATCCGCACTTACGAAAACTAATCAAAATATTCTGAAAGGAATGTGTTTTTATGAGCCGCACGGCGTATTTAATCCTTGAAAACGGCACGGTGTTTGAAGGACAATCATTCGGTGCCGAAAAAGAAACAATCGGAGAGCTGGTTTTTACAACTGCAATGACCGGTTATCTTGAAACACTCACCGACCTCAGCTATTTCGGTCAGGTGGTTATTCAAACATTCCCTTTAATCGGCAACTACGGTGTAATTCCCTCCGATTTTGAAAGTGACTCCCCGTCGCTCAAGGGCTATATTGTAAGAGAATGGTGCCAAGTTCCCTCGAATTTTCGCTGTGAGGGTGATCTTGACACCTTTTTAAAAGAGTCGGGAATTCCCGGAATTTGCGGAATCGATACAAGAGCGCTCACAAGAATTGTGCGTGAATACGGTGTTCTCAACTGCAAAATCTCATATTCTCCACTTGCAAACGATAAGGAGCTTGAGGAGATTAAAGGCTATGAGATTGCCGATGCGGTTGAAAGCACTACCTCAAAGGAAAATCAGGTCTTTAAGGCTGAAAACGGCGATTTGAATGTGGTGCTTATGGATTTGGGCGCCAAGCACAATATCGGCAGAGAGCTTGTAAAGAGAGGCTGTAATGTTACGGTGGTTCCCGCCGATACCTCCGCCGAGGAAATTATGAATATGAATCCCGACGGCATTATGCTTTCAAACGGTCCGGGAGACCCAAGCAAAAATGTTGAAATAATCAGTCAGCTTAAAAAGCTGTGCGAGTATAAAATTCCGACCTTCGGCATTTGTCTGGGTCATCAGCTTCTTGCGCTTTCTCAGGGCGCAAAAACCGAAAAGCTTAAATACGGTCACAGGGGCGCAAATCAGCCGGCAAAGGAGGTTGCTACCGGCAAGGTCTACATCACCTCTCAAAATCACGGCTACGCTGTAGTCAGCGACAGTATGCCCGAAAACGGCATTGTAAGCTTTGTGAACGGCAACGACAACACCTGCGAGGGTGTAAACTACACAAATATGCCGGCGTTTTCGGTTCAGTTCCATCCCGAAGCCTGCGGCGGCCCGCAGGATACGGCGTTTTTGTTCGATCGCTTTATTGAAATGATGAAAGAAAACAAATAAAAAGACATAACTGCTGTTTAAAAATTATTGAATAAGGAATGATTATATGCCACTCAAAAAAGACATAAAAAGAGTTATGGTAATCGGCTCGGGCCCTATAGTTATCGGACAGGCTGCCGAGTTTGACTATGCAGGCACGCAGGCCTGCAGAGCGCTTAAGGAGGAGGGACTGGAGGTTATCCTCATCAACTCAAATCCTGCTACTATTATGACCGATAACGCAATGGCGGATAAGGTATATATTGAACCGCTTACGCTTGAAATGGTAAAGAGAATCATCAAAAAGGAGCGTCCCGACAGCCTGCTTTCCACTCTGGGCGGTCAGACCGGACTTACCCTCTCAATGCAGCTTGCCAAGGAGGGCTTCCTTGATAAATATAACGTACAGCTTCTCGGCACAAATCCCGAAACAATAGACAAGGCAGAGGACAGACAGCTTTTCAAGGACACTATGCTTGAAATCGGACAGCCTGTTATTCCTTCGTTTGTAGTAAACGATGTTGAAGCTGCTGTTGAATTTGCCGATGAAATCGGCTATCCCGTAATCATCCGTCCTGCGTTCACCCTCGGCGGAACGGGCGGCGGAATTGTAAACGATGAAAAGGAGCTGCGTGAAATCACCTCGAACGGCTTGGAGCTTTCGCCCATTACTCAGGTGCTTGTTGAAAAATGTATTTCGGGCTGGAAGGAAATTGAGTACGAGGTTATGCGTGACAGCGACGGCAATGTAATTACCGTCTGCTCAATGGAAAACTTTGACCCTGTAGGCGTTCATACGGGCGACTCAATCGTAATTGCGCCTACCGTAACGCTTGCCGACAAGGAATATCAAATGCTGAGAAGTGCGGCTCTTGACATTATTTCGGCGCTCAAGGTTGAGGGCGGCTGTAACTGTCAGTTTGCGCTCAATCCCGAAACATTTGAGTACGCCGTAATCGAGGTTAATCCCCGTGTATCACGTTCTTCGGCGCTCGCTTCAAAGGCTACAGGCTATCCTATAGCAAAGGTTGCGGCTAAAATCGCTATCGGCTATACGCTCAACGAAATCAAAAACGCCGTGACAGGCTCCACCTACGCCTGCTTTGAACCGGCGCTCGACTATGTTGTTGTAAAATTCCCGAAATGGCCCTTTGACAAATTCGTATATGCAAAGCGCACGCTCGGCACTCAGATGAAGGCCACGGGCGAGGTAATGGCTATTGCGCCGACCTTTGAGCAGGCAATTATGAAGGCTGTCAGAGGAGCGGAAATTTCCCACAACACACTTGACGACAAGGAATTTGCCGAGCTTTCAAACGCTTCCGTTTACGACAGACTCAGCGTGTGCGACGACAGGCGTATTTTCTGTGTTTATGAGGCTTTGAAAAGAGGAATTACGGTTGAACAGATTCATGCAATAACTCTGATTGACGAGTGGTTCCTTGAAAAGCTTAAAAATATAATTGATGTTGAAAACGAGCTTAAGGACGGCGAGCTTACCCGTGAGCTGTATGTTCGCGCCAAAAACAAGGGCTTCCTTGATAAAACAATAGAGGAAATCTCGGGCAAAAGGGTTGAAAACCCCCTTGATCCGGTATACAAAATGGTTGATACCTGCGCAGCCGAATTTGAGGCTGAAACGCCTTATTTCTATTCGACATTCGATAAGGAAAACGAGGCTGAGGAGTTTATCAACGAGCATAAGAGCGAGAAAAAGACAGTCATCGTATTCGGCTCCGGCCCCATCAGAATCGGTCAGGGCATAGAATTTGACTATGCTTCCGTTCACTGCGTTTGGGCGCTTAAAAAGGCGGGATATGATGTTGTAATCGTAAACAATAACCCCGAAACCGTATCAACCGACTTTGACACAGCCGACAGGCTCTACTTTGAACCGCTCACAACCGAGGACGTTATGGGCATCATCAAGACCGAAAAGCCATACGGAGTTGTTGTGGCGTTCGGCGGTCAGACCGCTATCAAGCTCACTCAGTTATTGAGCGAAAGCGGAGTGAATATTCTCGGCACATCTTTTGATGCCATTGACACGGCAGAGGACAGAGAGCGCTTTGACGAGCTTCTTGAAAAATATCAAATCAAGCGCGCAAAGGGCGTAACGGTAATGACAACGGAGGAAGCGCTTGTTGTCGCCGAAGAAATCGGCTATCCCGTTTTGCTCCGTCCGTCATATGTTCTCGGCGGCCAGAATATGATTATAGCCTTCAACGAGGACGACGTAAAGGAATATATGGCTATAATTCTTGCGCAGAATATTGAAAACCCGATTTTGATTGATAAATATCTTCAGGGCACGGAGCTTGAGGTTGACGCTATCTGCGACGGAGAGGATATACTTATCCCCGGAATTATGGAGCATATTGAGCGTGCAGGCGTTCATTCGGGCGACTCCATTGCGGTTTATCCGGCATGGAACCTTACCGATGAAATGACGCAGGTAATTATTGAAAGCTCCAAAAACCTTGCCATAGAGCTGAGAACAAAGGGACTTGTAAATATTCAGTATCTCATCTATAAGGACGAGCTGTATGTTATCGAGGTTAATCCCCGCTCATCAAGGACAATTCCCTACATCAGCAAGGTAACGGGCGTGCCTATGGTTGACCTTGCCACAAGGGCAATGCTCGGCGAAAAGCTCAAGGATATGGGCTACGGCACCGGTCTTTACAAAAGAAGCCCCTATATTGCCATTAAGGTTCCGGTATTCAGTTTTGAAAAGCTTATAAACGTAGACAATCATCTCGGACCGGAGATGAAGTCGACGGGCGAGGTGCTCGGCATTGCAGGCACGCTTGAAGAGGCGCTTTACAAGGGACTTATCGGAGCTGGCTACAAGATGAAGAAAAACGGCGGCGTGTTTATCACCGTCCGCAATTCGGACAAAGCCGAAATCGGAGAAATTGCCAAGAAATATTACGACCTCGGATTTACAATCTACGCCACGGAGGGCACGGCTGCCGTGCTTGAAAAGTACGGCATAGACGCTGTCAGCGTAAAGAAAATCCACGAGTCAAAGGTAAACAATACCCTCACTCTTATCGAGTCGGGAAAAATACAGTATGTTATTTCAACGTCCACCAAGGGCAGGATTCCGTCGCGTGATTCCGTAAAAATTCGCAGAAAGACTGTTGAAAGAAATATTCCGTGTCTTACTTCTCTTGACACCGCCAACGCTCTTGCGGATTGCCTTAAGAGTCACTACACACAGCACAGCACAGAGCTTATTGATATCAACAATATGAGGGAGGAAAAACTTATGCTTAAATTCACAAAAATGCAGGGCATAGGCAACGACTACATTTATTGCAGTACATTCGACCAGGAAATCAACAATCCCGAAGCGCTTGCGGTCAGACTGTCGGACAGACATTTCGGAATCGGCGGCGACGGCATTATCCTTGTGTGCCCGTCAAAGGTTGCGGACGCAAAGATGAAAATGTACAACCGTGACGGCTCAGAGGGCAAAATGTGCGGTAACGGAATTCGCTGCGTAGGAAAATTCCTCTATGACCACGGTATGATTGATTATAATGAAAAGGATGAAATCACTATTGAAACGCTCAGCGGCATAAAGAGCCTCAAGGCCTATACGTCAAACGGCGAGGTAACCCGTCTGAGAGTTGATATGGGCAAAGCTATTCTTGACCCGAAGGAAATTCCGGTTGCAATCGACAGGGATAAAATCGTAAATGAACCTGTTAAGATTGCCGGAAATGATTATAATATCACCTGCGTATCTATGGGTAATCCGCACTGCGTTGTATTTATGGACGATATTGACAACCTTGATATTGAAAAGGTTGGACCCGAATTTGAGTTTGACAGTCTTTTCCCGGAAAGAGTTAATACCGAGTTTGTAACCGTTCTTGACAACAATACAATCAAGATGAGAGTATGGGAAAGAGGCTCGGGCGAAACCTGGGCATGCGGAACAGGCGCCTGCGCCGTTGCCGTAGCGGCTTGTGAAAACGGCTACTGCAAAAAGGGCGAGGACATCAAGATTAAGCTCAAGGGCGGAGATCTTATCATCAACTATACCGATGAAACCGTTTATATGACAGGTAATGCGGAAAAAGTATTTGACGGAAAGATTGAGGTGTAAGCCGTGGAAATGACAGAGCATAAGAAAGCCAAAAAGTACATATTCGTAACCGGCGGCGTTGCTTCGGGTCTCGGCAAGGGCATTACCGCAGCTTCACTCGGCAGACTGCTGAAGGCAAGAGGTCTTAAAATAGTTGCGCAAAAGCTCGACCCGTATATAAATGTTGACCCGGGCACAATGAGCCCGTATCAGCACGGCGAGGTTTACGTTACTGAGGACGGCGCCGAAACCGACCTCGACCTCGGCCATTACGAGCGTTTTATTGATGAAAATCTTAATAAATATTCAAATCTCACAACCGGCAAGGTGTATTCAAATGTTATCGAGAAGGAGCGCCACGGCGACTACCTCGGAAAAACCGTTCAGGTAATTCCCCATATAACAAATGAAATTAAATCCTTTATCTACAATGTGGGCGAAAAGACAAACGCCGACGTTGTAATCACCGAAATCGGCGGAACAGTAGGCGATATTGAAAGCCAGCCCTTCCTTGAGGCTATTCGTCAGGTTTCACTTGAAGTGGGCAGAGAAAACAGCATTTTTATCCACGTTACCCTTGTTCCGTATATCAAGGGAAGCGAGGAGCATAAGTCAAAGCCCACACAGCACTCCGTTAAAGAGCTGCGCTCAATCGGTATCAACCCCGATATTATAGTTCTGCGCTGTGATGAACCGCTTGAAAAAAGTATATTTGAAAAAATAGCGCTGTTTTGCAACGTCAAGCCCGACTGTGTTATTGAAAACATAACGCTTCCCACGCTTTATCAGGCTCCGCTTATGCTTGAGGACAGCAACTTTTCAAATGTGGTATGCCGTGAGCTTAATCTCGATACGGACACAAAGCCGGATTTGACCGAGTGGGTTGAAATGCTTGACAGAATTAACAACCGCACAAAAAAATGTACGATTGCGCTTTGCGGCAAGTATGTTGCGCTTCACGACGCCTATCTTTCGGTTGCCGAGGCTCTGCGCCACGGAGGCTATGAAAACTCAGCCAATGTTGAAATTAAGTGGGTTGACTGTGAGCTTTTGACAAAATATAAAGTTGACGAGCTTTTGGGCGATGTTGACGGTATTCTTGTTCCCGGCGGTTTCGGTGACAGAGGCGTTGAGGGCAAGGTTATGGCGGCGCAGTATGCCCGTGAGCATGATATTCCTTATCTCGGAATCTGTCTTGGTATGCAGACGGCGGTAATTGAGTTTGCAAGAAATGTCATAGGCTACGACGACGCCAACAGCGGTGAGTTTATACCCAACGGCAAGCATAATGTTATCGACCTTATGCCGGAGCAGCTCGGCGTTGAAGATATGGGCGGCACAATGAGGCTCGGAGCATATCCCTGTGTCATCAAGGACGGCTCGATGATGTCAAGAGCATACGGCGAAAAGGAAATTCACGAGCGCCACCGCCACCGTTATGAGTTCAACAACGATTACAGAGAGGCTATCGAAGAAGCCGGTATGGAAATAACCGGAACCTCCCCCAACGGTCTGTTGGTTGAGGCGGTAGAGCTTCCCGACAAACGCTTCTTTGTGGGTGTGCAGTATCATCCCGAATTTAAGTCGCGCCCCAACCGTGCTCACCCTCTGTTCAGAGAGTTTATCAAAGCATCGCTTAAGTAATCTATTTAATTTGCAAAGGATTGATTATTATGAAGATTAACAAGAATTTTGACAACCTCGTTCCGAATTATCTTTTTGCCGATGTTGCAAAGAAAACCAATGATTATATCAAGGCTCATCCCGACAAAAAGGTTATCAAGCTCGGTATAGGCGACGTTACTCTGCCGCTTGCTCCGGTGGTAATCGAAGCAATGAAAAACGGCACGGAGGATCTCGCTCACAAGGATACATTCAAGGGCTATCCCGACTGCGACGGTTATGATTTTCTCAGAGAGGCTATTTCGGGCTATTACAAGACTCTCGGCGTAACTGTGGCAGCTGACGAAATTTTTGTTTCGGACGGAGCAAAGTCCGATTGCGGAAATATCGGCGATATTTTTGACAAGGATAACACGGTTCTGGTGACCGATCCCGTTTACCCGGTTTATGTGGATTCAAATATTATGGCAGGCAGAAAAATCGTTTATGCCGGTTCAAATAAGGAAAACGGCTTTGCCGCTATGCCCGATGACAGCGTAAAGGCCGACATCATTTATCTTTGTTCTCCCAATAATCCCACGGGCTCGGCTTACACGGCAGAGCAGATTAAGGTTTTGATTGACTATGCGCTTAAAAATGTTGCTGTTATTATCTATGACTGCTCTTACGTAGCGTTTATTACAGAGGATTTGCCCCGTTCAATTTTTGCAGTTGAGGGCGCGCATAAATGCGCTGTTGAAATATGCTCGCTTTCAAAGACAGCAGGATTTACCGGCACTCGCTGCGGATACACTGTAATTCCCAAGGAGCTTGAGCGTGACGGGCACAATATTTATTCAGCGTGGTACCGCCGTCAGGCAACCAAGTTCAACGGCGTTTCGTGGCCTGTTCAGTGTGCGGCAGCGGCTGTGTTCTCTCAAGAGGGTCAAAAGCAGATTAAGGAAAACATTTCCTATTATCAGGAGAATGCAAAAATTATTTCATCTGCACTCGATGAGCTCGGAATTTACTATACGGGCGGCAAGAATTCTCCCTACATTTGGCTGAAATGCCCCAATAATATGGGCAGCTGGGAATTTTTTGACCTGCTTTTAAACGAAGCAAACGTAGTCGGCACTCCGGGCGAGGGCTTCGGCGCAAACGGCGCAGGATATTTCCGCCTTACTTCCTTCGGCGACAGAAACAACACCATTGAAGCGGTGGACAGACTTAAAAAGCTTCTTACAAAGTTGCTTAAGTAATGCCCTGCTGAACATAAGCTTTTCAAAAAAGGAACTTTCACTAAATTTTCTGAATTTTATTTCATAAAAAAAGACTGCGCCTGCAATTTATTTGCACGGCGCAGTTTTTTAACCCGGAGCAAAGCCGGATGTAAGCTCGCTTAAGATTAGCGAATAGGTTATATATTTGAGCGTGTTAATTTAAAATTTAATTTTTTCTGCAATATAATCGTTGAGCTTGTCTATTGCAACTCTTTCCTGCTGCATTGTATCACGGTCACGAACGGTAACACAGCCGTCGTCAACCGATTCAAAATCATAAGTTATGCAGTAGGGAGTTCCTATTTCGTCCTGCCGTCTGTAACGCTTGCCGATAGAGCCTGCGTCGTCGTAATCAACCATAAAGTCGGCGGAAAGCAGGTCGTAAACCTCCTGAGCCTTATCGTTGAGCTTCTTTGACAACGGAAGCACGGCAGCCTTAAACGGAGCAAGAGCAGGATGAAAATGAAGTACAACCCTTGTGTCCTTTTCGTCCACTGCTTCCTCATCATAGGCGTCAACAACAAGAGCGAGGAACAAGCGTTCAACGCCGAGAGACGGCTCAATAACATACGGAACATACTTTTCGTTTGTCGTTTGGTCAAAGTATTCAAGAGATTTTCCACTGGTGTTAATATGCTGAGTGAGGTCGTAATCGGTCCTGTCGGCAACGCCCCAAAGCTCGCCCCAGCCGAACGGGAACAGATACTCAAAGTCTGTGGTGGCCTTTGAGTAGAAGCAAAGCTCCTCCTTTGAGTGGTCACGCAGACGAAGATTTTCGGGATTGATATTAAGCGAATAGAGCCAGTCACGGCAGAAGCCTCTCCAATATTCAAACCATTCAAGGTCGGTGCCGGGCTTGCAGAAGAACTCAAGCTCCATCTGCTCAAACTCACGAACACGGAAGATGAAGTTGCCGGGAGTGATTTCGTTTCTGAAGGATTTTCCTATCTGAGCAACACCAAAAGGAACCTTTTTGCGGCTTGTTCTCTGAATATTTGAGAAATTCACAAATATGCCCTGCGCAGTTTCGGGGCGGAGATAGATTTCATTTTTGCTGTCCTCGGTAACGCCCTGAAACGTCTTAAACATAAGATTAAACTGGCGAATATCGGTAAAGTTATGCGCTCCGCAGTTGGGACAGGGAATATTCTTTTCAGCTATATAATCGGTCATTTGCTGATTGGTCCAGCCGCCTATGTTTGTGCCGTCAAAGCTCTCAATCAAATCATCGGCACGGTGACGGGTTTTACATTCCTTGCAGTCCATAAGCGGGTCTGAAAAACCACCGAGATGACCCGAAGCAACCCAGGTCTGAGGATTCATAAGGATTGCGGAATCAAGGCTTACATTATATTTGTTTTCCTGAACAAATTTTTTGAGCCAAGCCTGCTTTATGTTATTTTTAAGAGCGGTTCCCAGCGGACCGTAATCCCAGGTGTTTGCCAATCCTCCGTAAATCTCAGAACCGGGATAAACAAAGCCTCTGTTTTTGCACAGAGCGACAATTTTGTCCATAGTCTTTTTGGTGTTTTCCATAATATAACCTCACTTTTCAAAGCTGTACATATACCTAAAATAATACAGTTATTTTGTCCCCTTGTCAAGAGAAACAAGATATTTGCAGTAAAAAAACAATGTTTTGCGGTGCGTGATAGCGGAATTTATGCAGAATAATAACGCAATATACTCATGGCAAGCTCTGTTTTAAAAAATTTTGTAAATTTGCTAAAATGCACTTGAAAAACAATTCTTTTTAAGATATAATGTAATTACTCAAATAATTAGTAATAATCTAAA
>JAJQDK010000081.1:0-34860 GCA_021202245.1 Clostridiales bacterium | reverse complement strand
CACTACTACTGTTTATTGCCACATTTGGGTTATCACGGGCGACACACTTGAGGAAACCTCGTGGCAGACAGCTGCAGAAAGATGCAAATATGACACTGATTTAGGTCTTTATTACTATGATTTTGACGCTCAGTACGGCAAATCAATGGAAGACGAGGCTGATTACGCTGTAATCTTCAGCGCTGCCAACAGAACAGGCACAATTTCTGCTCAGACCTACAACATTACTATGGGCAAATCCTGCTACGGCGACACACTCACAGTAACAGACAAAATGTACGAGAACCCCGAGGATTCATCACAGAAGGGCTACGGTGCAGTTTGGTCGGATCCTGCTAACGCATCTCTTTACGGACCTCAGATGATTATCTCAAGTCTCGGCGAGATTACGGGCGATTGCTGGCCGCCTCATCAGGTCGCTTCCGATGCTATTGCTCAGTTCATCAACGGCAAGTCCGCTAACATTGAGTCACGCATTGAAAACGAAGGCTATTATTGCTGCGTAGCTCTTTACGAAACATTAGAAACAAACGCTTACGAGGTTTATACTTCTTACGCTACACTTTATGCAGACGCACTTGCAGCAGAAGAGGTTACAATTCCCACACTTGATGATGTATGCAGATACTTACAGTGCGAGAATCCGCCCACAGACCCCAATGCTACCGAAGAGCCTACAACTGAAGAAGTAACAACCGAAGAGCCCACAACCGAAGAGGTTACAACAGAAGAGCCTACAACTGAAGAGGTTACTACAGAAGCTTCTCCCATCTACGGCGATGTTGACGGCGACGGTGCTGTTACAGCAGCTGATGTTACAGCAGTTCAGAAGGCTTCCGTAAAGTTTATAACTCTTGATGACACAACTGCTGCAGACGTAAACAACGACGGCAGAGTTTCCGTATTGGATGCAACCTGCATTCAGAAGGCAGTTGTCGGCGGTTATACCGATATCGGTTTAACAGGTCAGGTTATAGCTGCATAAGCTGATTTAGGTCACCTAACGGCTCAGAACGCTTTATATCAAAATCAGACCCCACGGATTTCCATGGGGTCTTTTATGCTGAAAAAATATCATACAGAATACTTTGCTTAGGTTATTGTAGTATTGTGAAATTTATGGTAGAATAATATCATAAATGCTGTTAAAAGCGTAATCACGAGGAGGTACAGGATGATAATTCACGATATTTCACGGGATACAATCACTTCTCCGGTTTTTGACGGAGACCCGAAAACCATGGCGTAATTTATAAAAAGCATTGATTCGGGGGATAGCTAGAATTTGTCAGCGGTTTCAATGTCTGCGCACGCAGGAACTCACATTGCCGCACCTCTGCACTTTTGCCCCGACGGCGAAGCGATTGACAACATCAGGCTCAATACATTTTACGGAAAATGCACGGTTATCAGCATTGACGGTATTTTGACGGGCGAAGATATGGAAAGACTTTTGCCGTATTGCAAAAAGCGTATTCTTTTTCACGGCGAGGGAAACACCTTTGTTTCTCAGTCTGCCGCAATAGTGCTTGCCGAAAGCCGTGTGGTGCTTGTGGGTACCGATGCGCCCTCTATAGCGCCCTCGTTTGATGAGGAAAGACCGCACCTGACGCTTGCACGCAAGGGCATAGTTGTGCTTGAAAGCTTAAATCTTTCCGAAATTGATGACGGCGAGTATGATTTATGCGCTTTTCCCGTAAAGCTCGGCGGACTTGAGGCGGCTCCCTGCAGGGCAATTTTATTTGAACAGGAAAAAGGACTTAATTGAGGTTGAAAACTATGATAAAAATGGCAGTATTTGATTTGGACGGCACGCTTATAAATTCTCTTGTTGATTTGGCGCAGAGTGTAAATAAGGGACTGAAAAAAGCCGGACTGGAGGAAAAGCCGATAGAAAATTTCAAACAGTATCTCGGCGACGGCAGAGCCGTATTGGTAAAAAGGGCAATGGGTGAGGCCTGTGCGGACGAAGAGCTTGAAAAAATTGTTTACGACACCTTTAATGCCGAATATGTCCTGCACTGCAATGATAACACGGCGCCCTATGAGGGCTGCGCCGAGCTTTTAAGCAGGCTCAGCAGCTGCAAAATAAAAACAGCGGTTCATTCCAACAAGCCGGATGAATTTGTCGGCAGGATTTTGGCAAAGGTATATCCCAATCACTCCTTTACTGCGGTCTGCGGGCAAAAGCCTCAATATAAACCCAAGTCGGACAGCGAAGCGCTACTTGATATGCTTGACGAGTGCGGTGTATCAAAAGACGAGTGCATCTATATAGGCGACAGCAATGTTGATGTTTACACTGCCAAAAATGCAGGAATTAGAATGGTCGGCGTTGAGTGGGGGTTCAGGGGCAGAGATGAGCTGCTTAACGCAGGCACTCCGTATGTAGCTAAAACTACGGAGGAGCTTTATGAGTACATCAGTGGTTTAAATGAATAAGATAAATTATCAAAAAATGCTTGATAGGGTAATTGAAGAAAATCGGCAAAAGCACCTGACTCCCACGCTTTTGCTGCATGCCTGCTGCGCACCGTGTTCAAGCTATTGCCTTGAGTATCTTTCAAGATATTTCAGGATTACCGTTTTTTATTACAATCCCAATATTTCTATAAAAGAAGAATACGACTACCGTCTCAGTGAAGAAAAACGTTTGATTTCTCTGATGAAGCTTGAAAATCCCGTCAGCATAATTGACGGCGACTATAACCCCGATGAGTTCTTTAAGGCGGCAAGGGGGCTTGAAAACGAACCTGAGGGCGGCAGGCGCTGCCTTGAATGCTTTAAGCTCAGGCTGTCCGCTTCTGCGCAAAAGGCAAAGGAAACAGGCGCGGATTATTTTACCACCACACTGAGCATAAGCCCTCTTAAAAACGCAGACGTGCTCAACACCATAGGTGCGCAGTGTGCGGAAAAATACGGCGTAAGCTGGCTTTACAGTGATTTTAAAAAGAAAGAAGGCTACAAGCGCTCAATAGCCTTGTCGCACGAATACAATCTCTACAGGCAAAATTACTGCGGCTGTATTTTTTCAAAAAATGAGAGAAATTCAAAACAGTGAAAAGTATTTACAAAAAATGCAATATATTGTAAAATAAAGTAAATTGATTTTAATATTGCGGGTGATTTCAATGAAAAAAGCTGTATTCGGCTTTATGTATAATTTTAGCAATACCGATGATTTTTTGCTCCTGCTCTCTTTTTGCTTCTTCTCAGGCAGAGAGCATTACAATCAGCAGTGAGAGCCTGTCGCTCCTGATAGGCGACAGCTCGGAGCTGACTACTTCCATTTCTCCCGAGGGCGTGAGCGACAAGTCCGTTACCTGGTCGTCATCCAACGAAAACGTAGTAACAGTTACCACCGACGGAACAGTCAAGGGAGTGGGCGAGGGCACGGCAATAATTACCGCTATGACCGACAACGGAGTTAAGGATGAATGTAACGTCACCGTAAACCCGATTGAGGTTACCTCGGTCACACTTGACAGCGAGAACGCATCCGTTACCGTAGGCAAGAAAATTGAGCTTACGGCAAAGGTTCTGCCGACAAACGCAACGGACACATCGGTTGAATGGAGCTCCTCGGACGAGAGCGTTGCCGTTGTCAGCAGCTCCGGCTTCGTTACCGGAGTAAAAGCAGGAGTGGCAAGCATAAGCTGCACTACAGAAAACGGCAAAAAGGCATCCTGCACCGTCACGGTAAAATCAAGCACGGAGTCATCCGATTCCGCCGAGGAAAGCACTGATTCCACCGAATCAACCTCCGAAAGCACTCAGCCCTCCGAGAGTGAGTCCTCCGACAGCTCCTCCGGCTCATCGAGCGGCGGCACATCGAGCAGCTCAGACAGCTCGGAATATATGTTTGCCGACTCATCCACAAGAAAGCTAAGTGAAAGCGAGGTTTCCTCTCTTTCCGCAAGCGAGGCTCAGTATGCCATAAACGAAATTTATGCTCGTAACGGTTATGTATTCAAGACTGACTCTATTCAAAGCTATTTTGAGAGCAAATCCTGGTACCACGCCGATTCAAGCTTTACTATGAACGACCTCAATGAAACGGAACGCTATAATGTTTCTCTTCTCACAAAATACAGATAACACGGCAATTCTACATATGCCGCCGCACAGCTCAAAAACCGTGCGGCGGTTTTTATCGTTTTGAATGATTGCAGTGAACTCCGCAGCCGTCAGCTTAAGAATTAAAACTGTTGTTTCTACAGCAATGATTTAATCCATTTTTGATTTAACGGTAAACGAATATAACTTTATCAAGTTTTATTTTTAATTAAAACATCCTGCTTTTACCTCGGGCGGATACTATCCGCCCCTACAAAGTCGATAGTTAATAAACGCTTGTACACAGTGGTAGGCTTTTTTGCATAACTATACCGTTTGTATCTGTGGCGGTCACTGACCGCCGCTACGGACGTGTGGGAAATTATACGCTGGTACACAGTGGTATGCGTTGCGGCAATGCCGCACACTGTGTTTTCTGCGAAAACGGCAAACCTTTTGTCACTCCGTGACATTTCTCTTGAAATACAACCCTTGTACGTTAAAAATATTGACAAAATCTAAAAAATTGCATAAAATATTTTAATTATTATATTGAAAAAGGCTGAAATATACGCTAAAATATAGTTATACATTCGGAGAAATTTTTTAGGAAAGAGGAAACAAAAATGAAAAAATTTTTGCTCTGTTGCTTTCGGCAATAATGGTTTGTTCGTTTGCTGCGTGCGCCGATAACGGCAGATCTACAGCCGATGAAACAACCGCAACGGCTCAGACCGACACGGCGCAGGAATCTACCGCACCCGAAACAGACGAGCTTTGCTGGGGAGAGTACAAGGTGTACGACCTGGAGGAGGACGTTCCCGTCAAGAATGTTATTTTGATGATTGGCGATGGTATGGGTGAAAACATCATCAAGGCTGCCGAGGTAGTCAAGGGCGACAGCCTGCTTATGAGCGGACTGGAGAACAAAACCTACGTTACCACCTATTCTCAGTCGGTAACCGACGGTTATGCCGAGTTTACCGACAGCGCCGCATCGTCAACCGCTATCAGCACGGGATACAAAACCTATAACGGCTCCATAGGAATTGATGCAGACGGCAACGAGGTAGAAACAATTTGTGAATTTGCAATGTCGCAGGGAATGAAAACCGGACTTGTAGACCGCCATTATGTCTGCCACGCAACGCCTGCCGGAATGGTGGCTCACAACAGCTCACGAGAAAACTATCCGCAGATTTTGCGCGGAATGGTTAATGCCGGAGTTGATGTAATGTTCGGCGGCGGAAGACAGTTCTATACCAATTCGCCCAAGGTACAAACTGCTGTGGAGGATAATAATTACACCTTCATCACCGAAGAGGAAGAGCTTCTCAGCCTTACAGCCGACGACGGCAAGGTGCTCGGTATGTTTGCATACGACAATATGGACGATGCCGAGATGACGCCTTCTCTCACCACAATGACGGCAAAGGCTCTTGAGCTGCTTGACAACGACGACGGTTTCTTTATGATGGTTGAGGCGAGCAACATAGATGTGTTCGAGGCCGAGCTGGATATGGATTCCACAATCGAGCAGATGGAGGCTTTTGACAATACAATAGAATATGTTTTGCAGTGGGCGGAGGATAATCCGGGCACGCTGATAATTATAACCGCCGACCACGAAACAGGCGGAGTAATGCTCCCCGACAACCCCACTGTTGACGACATCAACAACGACCTCTTTACTTCCGGCGGAGATCATACCAACACAAATGTTCTGCTTATGGCAGGCGGTGCGCAGTCAGCCGGTTTGTGCGAAGAAGAGCTTATAGATAATACAGACATCGCCGATTATATGAGAGAGGTAATCAAAGCGGCTCGTGAATAGCGGACCGAAAAGCGATTGCGTAAAAAATCAACTGCAAATATTTCAAAAATCCCCTTGCATTAAAGCTGCAAGGGGATTTTTTTGAGGATGTTTTTATTTTAATATGCTGTTAGCAGGGGGGAGATTTCGCTGTCCTGCGATTTTTCGGCCTCGCCGATATATTTTATAGCTTTACCGCAGCCCATAATCACGCAGTCGGCGGCTTCTTTGTGAACCCGTACCCTCAGCTTGGTTGACTCACTTACAAGTCTGGGCAGACCTTTCAGCTTTGCGAGGCCGCCCGTAAGGATAATTCCGTCCGTGTATATATCTGAGGTCAGCTCAGGCGGAGTTTTTTCAAGCACGGATTTAATTCCGTTGACAATTTCAAGCGCGGTATCTTCAATCGCTTCCTTGATTTCCGAGGAGGTCACGTCAATGAATTTCGGCAGACCGCTGACGGCATCTCTGCCCTTCAGTCTGAATGTTTCATCCTCAGCCGGAGCTTTGACACAGCCGACAGCCTTTTTGCATTTTTCAGCCATATTTGTTCCGATGATGAGATTGTATTTCTTTCTGATGTATTTTACAATTTCCATATCCATCGTACTGCCTGCGTGCTTAACGCTTTTAGACACGGCAATTCCGCCGAGGGTAATTACCGCAATGTCGGCGCTTCCGCTTCCGATGTCCGCAATGAGAATTCCGTGGGGGCTTGTGATGTCAACTCCGCAGCCCAAAGCAGCCGCCTTGGGGCTTTCAATCAGAAACACCCGCCTTGCGCCGAAAGCGCTTACTGCATTTACTACCGCGCGCTTTTCTACTTCCGTAACCTCACAGGGAATTGCGGTAACAATTCTGGGCATCACGATTTTAACGGAGCATACCTCCCTGAGAAGGATTGAAACCATATCCTCTCCCAGCTCCGACTCCGCTATTACTCCGCTGTCAAGCGGATGAACGGCTTTAATGCCAACGGGAGTTTTGCCTATCATATCATATGCTTCATCTCCAACGGCGTAAATTTCGCCTGTGTCCGTATCGTAGGTGACAACGCTTGCTTCGTCAAGCACCTTGCCTTTGTTTTCTATAAAAACTCTTGTTCTGCCCGAACCGAGGTCAATTGCAATATCCATAATCTGTCGCTCCGTAAATAAAATTATTATATTTTCGATTTTTAATTATTACCTTGTTGCTTAAGCTTAGGGCAAGCTCCTTATCAAATCAGAAATTTTAAAATCAGGCGCTTGCTCCGACTTTGACGTGACAATCAATATCTTTTTAAATTATATTATACCCCTATGATAATTTCAAGAAAATTTTATGAAAAAATGACGGTGCAAACTGCTGCGCAGCTCACTTTTTCGGCGCCGGCTTTCATCAGGGTTTTACCGCATTCGCCGAGAGTACAGCCCGTTGTAATTATGTCGTCAATTATCAGCAGCCTTTTTCCCTCAATCAGGCTTTTGTCCTTAGCCTTGTAGGCACCCTTAACATTTTTTGAACGTTCGCTTGCTTTTATGCTGTGCTGCGGCTTGTTGTCCTTAACCTTTATCAGAGTATCCTCGTACGGAATCTTCATAATTTCCGCACATTCTTTTGCAAGCAGCTCGGCTTGATTGTAGTGCCTGAGCTTCAGCTGCTTTTTGTGCATAGGCACGCAGGTTACAAGGTCAAAATGTTCATCCCGGTAAACCTCGTTAATGCTCTGTACCGTCATAAACGCAAGCTGTCTTGTGTATCCGCCGCAGTTGTAAAACTTGAAATTAAGCACCGCCCTTTTGAATATGTCCATATACGGAAACGGCGCGGCACACAAAAACTGACCCACCGTATACCTTACCGCAGACGGCGAGGGGAATTGCTTTTTTGCAGTTTTCGCAGGCATATTCGTTTCTCAATATCACTTTGCCGCAATACGGACAGCGAACAGGAAAGAAAAAGTCGGTTACTGCGGCTTTAATGTGTTTAATAAAGTCCTTCATCACGCAATAAAAATTCCTTCAGACCGCTGTACCTTTTGGTTTGGCGGTTATTGTTTACCATATATTCCACCGTTTGCGGCGTGCCCACAAGCACAAGGGTTTTCTTGGCTCTTGTAACAGCTGTGTACAAAAGATTTCTGTAATACAGCTGCGGCGGTCCGGGAAACATCGGAATTACTACGGTGTCAAACTCATTTCCCTGACTTTTGTGAACCGTAACGGCATATGCAAAGTCAAGGTCGGAGGCGGATTCATAGGTGTATACGGCGGTTTTGTCATAAAAATTGATTTTTATGGATTTTGACTTTTTGTCTATTCTTTCAACAACGCCTATATCGCCGTTAAAAATGCCGGTTCCGGTTTCGCCGTCGTCCCTGTACCAGCTTATATCATAGTTGTTTTTTATCTGCATTACCTTGTCGCCGACTCTGAAGGTTTTTGAAGCTATGGTAACCTCCGTTTTGTCAGGAGATTTGGGGTTGAAGGCTTCCTGAAGCCTGATATTAAGCTCACGAGTGCCCAGCTCGCCCTTCTTGGACGGAGAAAGCACCTGTATGTTTTCAAACGGGGAATAGCCGTAGGTTTTGGGCAGTCTTGACCTGCACAGCTCCGTGATTGCCTGAGAAATATCCGTTTTATTATTCCTGCTGAGAAAAAAGAAATCTCGGTCAGAACTGTTTAATACAGGCATTTCACCGTTTATAATTCGGTGAGCGTTTGTTACAATAAGGCTTTGCTGCGCCTGTCTGAAAATTTCATTCAGCCTTATAACTGGGATAATTCCGCTGTTTGTCAGGTCGCTTAAAATATTTCCCGGTCCCACGGAGGGGAGCTGATCCGAGTCGCCCACAAGAATAAGGCGGCAGCCGAGGGGCAGCGCGCGTATTACGCTCTCAAAAATAAACACGTCAACCATTGAAACCTCGTCAATGATGAGGGCGTCGCATTTCAGCTGATTGCGTTCGTTTTTGTTAAATACGGGATTGTCCTGCTTATCCCAGCTCACCTCAAGCATACGGTGCAGGGTTTTGGCTTCGCTGCCCGTGAGGTCGCTCATTCGCTGAGCCGCGCGACCGGTGGGGGCGGAAAGCAGAACGGTCTTTCCGTTGCGCTTGAGTATCTTAATTATGGCGTTGAGCGTGGTGGTCTTGCCTGTGCCCGGGCCGCCCGTAAGTATCAGCATACCCTCGGTGAGCGCTTGCGTAATGGCTTCCTTTTGCAGGTCTGCGTAGGTTATGCTGTCATCCTTTTCGCAGAGCTTAATTTCAGTGTCAATGTTTTTAATTTTCTCAGAGGGAAATTTAAGCAGCATTTTCACCCTTGAGGCAACATACATTTCGCTGAGGTGAACATCCGGCAGAAAAACAAACTCCTCATCACCGATATTATCAAGGATAAGCGAACGGTCAAAGGTCATTTCGTCAAGGCAGGCATTGATTTTGTCCGACGTTACATTCAAAAATTCCGAAGCTGTTGCAACAAGCTTTTGCTTGGGCAGGCAGGTATGACCGTTGCGCTCGTTATGGCGCAGAACATAGGCGAGTCCGGCTCTCATACGCACGCTGCTGTCGGTTTCAAGGTTTTCACGCTTGGCTATGATGTCGGCGCTTTCAAACGAAACTCCGAAGTCGCCCTGACAAAGTATGTAGGGATTTTTTTTGATTATATCCGTACAGCCGGCGCCGAGCGCATTAAATATTTTAACGGTTGAGGAATTTGAAATTCCGTATTCGCCGAGGTAAAGCATAAGCGTGCGCACACCGGTGTTTTTTTTGAGCTGTTCCGAAAAGTCCCTCGCCTTTGAATTTGAGATGCCCTTCAGCGCAGCCACACGCTCCGGCTGAGCTTCCATAACGTCAAGCGTGGCCTCTCCGAATTCGGCGACAAGCCGCTGTGCGGTTTGAGGGCCAATGCCCTTGACGGCTCCCGACGAAAGGTAGCGCAGAATGTCCGCCGATTCGGTAGGACGGCAAATCTCGCAAACCTGCACGGAAAACTGCTCTCCGTAATTGCGGTGAGTGGTGTACCTGCCCGTAAGCTTAACAATATCGCCTGCGCCAATCTGCGGCATAATTCCCACGGCGGTTATAAAGTTGTCGGCATCGGAAATTTCAATCACCGAATATCCGTTTTCTTCATTTCTGTAAATGATGTTTTCAACAGCTCCCTCAAGCTGCAAAAAATTTTCGTTGTTCATAAATATATCCTTTGTAACAAAAAATAAATCAGTCGCAAAAATGTCTAAATAAATACATTTATTTTATATACAATAAAATAAAGCTGCTCCGTACAGTATCTGAAAATTGAGTTTAAAGCTTTGGAGGCTTATAAAAATGGAATTTGTTGCAAATAAAGGAAAAAATGTAGAAATCACCGTAAACGGAACTACTTATATGCGTCACGCAATCAAAACTCACTTTGTAAATCAGGGAGAGGATTATATGGAAATTTTCAGAAAATACGTTTCTCCCATTTACGAAGAAGGCGACATAGTGTCCTCAAGCGAAAAAATAATTTCTCTGTGCCAAAACAGAGTGGTCAGGCGTGAGGAGCTGAGGATTGGATTTTGGGCAAGGCTTCTTTCAAAATTTGCCTCTCATCCTGATTCGGGAGTCGGCGTCGGCGAAACTATTAAGATGCAGTACGCAATTTCCAAGGCGGGACTGCCGAAGGTTTTGGCTGCGAGCGTAGCGGGCGGAGTGTGCAAGCTGTTCGGCAAAAAGGGTGTGTTTTACGAAATTGTCGGCAATGATGTTGCAGGGCTTGACGGGTTTTACGACCGTGTGTGGGAGCAGTACCGTGATATCGGCATAGAAAATCCCGAAAATCCGTCCGGAGTGTGCGATGAAATCAAAGAAAATCTCGGTATGAGCTGTATGATAGTTGACGCAAATGATTTAGGACAGGAGGTTCTCGGATATTCCTATGATATTACTCTTTCCGAGGAAGAGCTGCAGGGAATAATCAGCGATAATCCCTGCGGTCAGGAACAGCAAACAACGCCCATAGTGCTTATCCGCAAAAAGACTTGACAAAAATCAAGTCTTTGTTTATACTTGTATTAAAGTAAGCAATGTACGGATTAAGTAATTGCTTAAATACAGTATAACTCATTTTTTGCCTGCTTACAAGAGCAGAAAAATAAGATTTAAAAAAATCGGAGGAATAAGTGGGATATTTTGTATCGGTATCTCCTCTGTTATTACTTGCTGTTGTTATAATTTTTGCGCAAAGAACTCAAAGGCAAATGATAATAAGGAGTATTTTAAAAAAGAAGGCTAAGGAGGATAAGGCGGCAATGGTGGCACTTGCAAAGAATTTTATTGGCAAGGACTGTATGGTTTACACCCTTGACTGCGGTGTGTATACGGGAATTATAAAAGAGGTAACCGACGGCGGAATTTTATTGGAAGGCAAAAAGGGTACGGAGGTTATCAATATAGACTATGTAAAACGTCTGCGTGAATATCCCAGAAATAAAAAAGGAAAGAGGAAATCAATCGTAGTTTGATTGATTTTTTTCTATATATATTCGCAAATCTTAAGCGAGCCTGCATCCGGCTTTGCTCCGGGTTAAACAGGCGCATATTCAAAAAACAAAGCCGTAATCGTTCGGAGTAATGACTGCGGCTTAATATACCGTTTGCGGTTAGTTAAGACTAATTGCAAACGGCAAAAAACAGAAAGGATAGATTCATATGGTACAGATTACGGTAAAGGTGGATGGAATGCAGTGCGGAATGTGCGAAGCGCACGTAAACGATGCAATCCGTCAGGCGTTTAAGGTGAAAAAGGTAAGCTCCTCCCACAGCAAAGGAGAAACGGTTGTGCTTGCCGAGGACGACATTGACGAGCAGCTGATTAAAGCCGTGATAGACAAGAGCGGATACAAGGCTCTTTCGGTAAAAAAGGAACCCTATGAGAAAAAGGGCTTGTTTTCCTCATTCCGCAGATAATTTTAATCGTAGCCGAAAAAATTCCCCGATTCTAAAGGCGGCGGCTGCAATCGTAGTTGCGAGATTAAGCAAGGTAAATATGCTCAGCTTATGTTTAAAAGACATATTTCATTTCACAAAAGCATATCCGATTTGTAAAAAATAAGTAACTATTATAATAAAATTCTAAACAATTTTAGAATTAACCTTGCAGCCGCAAAAAAATGTTGACAGCCTAAAATCTGCGTGATAAGATAAAATTGTAATTCAGATAGGTGCTTTTTGAAGGTGTTATCGGAATTTCTGTGTCGAATTTTTAGGATAGGAAAACTTAATATTTTATAAAACTGCGAACAAAGAGATTTGATTAAAATCTTTTTGCTCGCTTTTTATATATTATTTCTGAAACGGAGATGTAGAAATGAGAGAGTTAAAAGCACGTAAGGTATTATGCAGCGTAACATCTGTTGTTATTGCACTGGTAATGATGAGTACCTGTATAATGACCGCATCGGCAGCCACAAGCAAGGTTGATGAGCTTGATTCAATGTTCACCACAGCCGACCTTATGGATGCAACAATCACAGAACTGTTGGACGCAATGGACAGCGGCAAGGTCACTTCAGAGGAGCTTGTGCAGATGTACATTGACAGAATTGAGGCTTATGACGAAGCGTTAGACCTTAATTCGATTATTATGGTTAATCCAAACGCTCTGGAAGAAGCAAAGAAGATTGATGCCGAACGTGAAAGCGGCGAAGCAACAGGCAAGCTCAGCGGTATACCTATTATAGTTAAGGATAACTACGATGTTGAGGGATTGCCTACCTCAGCCGGCGCAGCGGCGCTCGCCGAGTCAATAGCGCCCGACGACGCTTATGTGGTTTCCAAGCTTGAAGAAGAGGGAGCAATTATTCTTGCAAAAGCCAATTTGTCGGAATTTGCTTGGAGCGGTTCAAATTCGCGTTCTTCATTGGGCGGAACAGTCCATAATGCGTTTGACCCCGCAAGAACGGCAGCCGGTTCATCCGGCGGTACGGCGGTTTCCGTTACTTCAAACTTTGCTGCGGCAGGCTTGGGAACAGATACCGGTTCGTCAATTCGCCGTCCCTCAAGCTTTTCTAACCTTTACGGTCTGCGCCCTTCAACGGGACTTACAAGCCGTGACGGTGTAGTTCCGCTTAATCTTGACCGTGACGTAACAGGTCCTATGTGCCGAACAGTAGAGGATTTGGCGCTCATTCTTGAGGTAATAGCCGGAACGGACGAAAACGACGAATGGACTTCCGAAGCAGATTCATACATTCCCGAGGACGGTTGTACCTCTTATCTTAACGAGGACGGACTCGAGGGCAAAACAATCGGTTATCTTATGAACTCATTCGGATATTATTACGACAGAAACGACGAGCTTGTTGAGAATGCGGTTGAGCTTGATTCAAAAATTGTAGATATGGTTGATACCGCAAAGCAAACGCTTGAATCGGGCGGCGCAACACTTGTTGATATTTCGGATCTGCTTCCGGATTCACTTATCACTTCCCTGCGTTCCACTGCTTATGTTGATGTTTTTGAATGGAATCTTAACGTATATCTTTCTTCAATCGGAGAGGATGCTCCCTGCAAAACAATGGCAGATATAATAAACACGGGCTACGGTGTCGGATATATAACCGACCTCGGCGAAGCAACGGCAACCTCGCTCAGCGAAATGAGCGATCCCAGAGAAACCGAAACATATGCGGAAATGGTTGCAGGTATGCTTAATTTCCGTACAACTGTCAGCGATATTCTCACTGAAAACGGAATTGATGCCGTTGTATTTGTTTCTCAGACCGATGTAGCCGATATTGAAGAAACCTCAAACAATCACAATAACAATGCTTCCTATCTTAACTATTTCGGACCGGTGGCAGGCTTGCCCGAAATGATGATTCCGATGGGATTTTCCGAAGCAGACCCCGAGAACGGATACGATTATGAAATGCCCCTCGGTATGTCAATGTTTACAAGCTACGGCAACGAGGAAACTCTCATTGAAATGGCTTATGCTTACGAGCAGCTTTCCGATGTAAGACAGCAGCCTTGGACAACTCCTGCGCTTGAGGATGACGAGCTTACGGCATTTGTAACAGAGCTTCTCGATGAAATCGGCGCTTTGGATTCAAGCAGCTACACAGAAGCTTCTCGATCGGCAGTTTCAGCCGAGGTCAGCGCAATATCCGATATAAGCTCTTCGGATGTTGAAGCATATCAGGAAGAGGCATACAAGCTTGCAGAGGCTTATGACTCACTTGAGCTTTCCGATGAACAGTCCACGGATGCAGCTCCCGTATACGGCGATGTAAACGGCGACGGCGAGATTAATGTCATTGATGTTACCTTGGTTCAGAAGGCTTCTGTCAATCTTGAAAAGCTTTCAGACGAGCAGACGATTCTTGCGGATGTAAACGATGACGGCAGAGTTTCTGTATTGGATGCAACCTGTATTCAGAAAGCGGTAGTCGGCGGTTATACCGATATCGGCTTGACGGGACAGGCAGCCGCATAATTATGTAGGACTTTATAAATTTTTATATAACCTGAGCGAGCTTACATCAGGCTTTGCTCTGAGTAAAATATCTTTACAGAAAACGACAACAATGACCGGTTGTATCGGCATTGTTGTCGTTTCTCGGTATTATTGTGAATTGATAAACAGGAGAATGAATGATGAATACATTAAAATCTTATAAATATGTTTTATTGCTTTTGCTTTCCGCTTTAACGCTGTTGAGCGGATGCTCTGTGTCAACTGACAATAATAGCGACACAACGGAGGATGAGGCGGCGTCTGTTGCTGATGTTGTTATTTCCTCGGATAACGCTTATGAGGAGTATATCACCCTCGGTCAATACAAGGGAATACACTATACACCCTACGATACTGAGGTGCACGATTCGGATTTGCAGAGCAAAATTGATTCTATTCTGCTTGAGGATGCCGAAGTGATTGAAATCACCTCAAGAGGAGCCGAAACAGATGATGTGGTTACGGCTGACTGCGAGGTCAGCTTTGAGGGCGAGCTTATTGAGGATTTAAGTCAGACGGATTATTCTTTTACACTCGGAAGCGACGATTTCCTTTTTGAGGGAGCGGACGAAGCTGTAATCGGAAAGGAAAAGGACGAGGAATTTACATTCAGCGTAACTGTTCCTGAGGATTGCAGCGAGCTTTCGGATTATTCAGGCAAAACGCTGACGGTTAAAATGAAAATTGACAAAATAATTCAGCAGGAAACCTATGAGTTTAATGATGAATTTGTTGAGGAATATACCGACGGCGAGTACACCTCAGCTCAAAAATACAAAACCTACCTTGCGCAGGAGCTTAAAAGTGAATATGAAGCGTATGCGGAGCAAAAAATGCGTTCCGATATTTGGGATTCCGTGAAGGAAAACTGTACCGTAAAGGGCTATGACGAGGAATATTATAACAGCTATTATGAACAGCTTGAGGAAACAACAGCATACCTTGCGGATATGTACGACCTCGGTTATGAAGAATTTATTGACCTTTATTACGGCACCGACCTTGAAACCTATGCAAAGGATAATATAATTGAAGAATATATAGTTTACGCCGTTGCAAACAAGGAAAATATTACCGTAACCGATGAAGAATACAACGAATTTCTTGAATCGTATGCAAGCAGTCAATCCTATGATTCTGTTGAAAATTTAACCTCGGATTTCACCGATGATATACTGCAATATTACAGTCTGAGAGAGTGTGTTACGCAGTTTTTATGCGACAATGCGGTAGCTGACTGATTGGAGGAAATTTTATGAAAAAAAGGGAACGGCTTTTGCCTTGTCGGGCTTGCTTATTATTTCGTCAATGCTCGGCGGATGTACTTCTTCCGCCGAAAAATATATTCAGCTCGGCAATTACAAGGGTGTGGAGTACACCGCCTATGTTATAACAGACAGCGATGTGGAGGCTGCGGTGAACAGCAAGCTTGAAGAAAACCCCGTTTACACCGAGGTTACCGACAGAGGCGCCGAAGAGGGCGATGTTGTGAACATAGATTTTGTTTGCTATCACAACGGGGAGATTACCGACAACGGAAGCGATGATAATGTTGACTGTGAAATCGGCAGCGGATTGTGGCTTGACGGATTTGAGGACGGTTTAATCGGGGCAAGAGCAGGCGATGAGCTTAGCCTTGACCTTGAGTATTCCGATTCCTACACCGCTAATCCGGAGCTTGCCGGAGAGGCGGTGACCTTTGAGGTTACGGTTAATTCGGTGCAGTCAAAGTCAATCCCCGAATTAACCGATGATTTTGTTAAATCGGTGTCCGAAATCTCACAAACGACGGATGAATATTATGACGAAGTCAGAGCCGAGCTTGAAAGCTCCTATGAAGAGGATTACATTTCTGAGGTGTGGGATACTGTGACGGAGAACACCACGGTCACGGAATACCCCGAAGATAAGCTTGATGAATATATTGAAAAGTATACCGATGATGTGGAGGATCTGTGCGAGGTCTACGGCTGCACGGCTGACGACTATTACAGTGAATATTACGGCAGAACGGTTGAGGAATACGCCCAATATATTATTAAAGAGGAGCTGATAGTGGAGGCTGTTGCGGCAAGGGAGGATATAACCGTCAGCGATGACGATTACGCCGAAAAGCTCTCGGAATATATGGAAAACGCCGAATACGACGATGAAGAAGAATACATAGAGGACGCCGGCGGGGAGGAAGCGCTCAAATATTATTTTCTGAGGGATATGGTGGCTGAGTTTATATTTGACAATGCTGTTGCCGTTGACTCCGTATCAGTTTCCGAATAAACCAAATCCGAATAAAGCAAAATACCGCCCCTAACCATCAAAAGGCGAGGGGTGATGCTGCGCTTGGAATAATTTTGACCGCTTTAATGCAAACTTAAGGATATAGGTATATGATACCTTTGAAACAAACCGACGTTTACCAATGTTTGATAATAAGGAGTGGTAATGCTTACAGACAAAAAAATTATTGCCTTGATTGCTGCTGCGGCGGTTGCCTGCGCAGCGGCGATGTGCGTAGGAATATACAGCTTTTCGGGCGGCTCAAAAAGCAATGCCTCTGCGCCCGAATCGGAAAGCGCTTCGGCTGACGAAAGCACGCAGGCGGTTTTGTCGGCTGATGAATATCTGATTGATGATTTTGAAATTGTTTATCAGGAGCCGGAGCTGCCCACGGGCTGCGAAATTACATCATTGACTATGATGCTTAATTATTACGGCTTTGATGTTGATAAGGTGACCATGACAACGGAATATCTTCCCTGCGTTTCCTACAATGTGTACAGCGGCTCGGACGGAAAGCTGTACGGACCCGATTTGAATCAATATTTTATAGGAAATCCCACCTCAAAATACGGCTACGTTTGCGGAACGGGAGCCATTGTTACCGCTGCCGACGATTATTTTGACAGCTGCGAAGCCGATATGCAGGCGCTTGACCTTACGGGCTCAACGCCCGAAGAGCTGTATGAATACGTGAGCGAGGATGTTCCCGTGCTTGTTTGGGTGACCATTTCTATGGCGGACAGAGCGGCAACTCAGGGCTGGTATGTGGAAGAAAGCGGAGAATATGCGGAATGGAGCAGTAACGACCACGCAGCGGTTTTGATTGGATATTCGGATTCGGCGGTTACCATAGCGGACCCGATTGCCGGACTTGCTGAATATGACAGAGAGCAATTTGAATCCGTGCTTGAATCAAGAGGTTCTCAGTGCGTGATTTTGAAATGATGCTGCCCTACACTCCGTCAACTTAAGGAAAATACGGAGTGTAATTTTATTGCCGTAATTCGTGGCTCCGCTCACCACTGTGTACCGACATATAATTTTCCACCTGTTCGTAGCGGCGGTCAGTGACCGCCACAGTCGCTTTGCGACTTCGTAGGGGCTGATATTATCTGCCCGCACGGCGTAGCCGTCCTAATAAAAACTATAATTTAAATTTATCCATTTTTGATTTAACTGTAAACGAATATAGCTTTATCAAATGTTTTACTTTAAATAAAAACATCCTGCCTTTACTTGTGGCGCACACTGTGCGCCGCTACGAACGTGTTATAAATTCAGCGTATCATCGCAAAGGAAACTGCGACATAATAATTTTAACTCCAAACTCCCCACAGACCGCCGCTACGGACGTGTATTAAATCAGCGTGTAAAGCGCCCCCTGAAGTCATTTTGAGATTTTCGGGGCATTTTTGCGGCAGGCAACATCTTGCCTAAAATGATAAATCGGTGTATAATTATTGCATAAGATTAAACGAAGCTAAAATGTCAGACAGGAGAAAGGTGAGTAGCTTAATGAATGACTCAGCAGAAAAAAGCCGTGCGGTTATTCCTTTACAAGTGAGGTCCGTTACAGCGAAACAGATGAAAGCGGTAATTTAAGTCTGATAGGTATAATGAATTATTTGCAGGACTGCGCCTTGTTTCATTCCGAGTCCCTGAACATCGGTCCCGACTACCTCAGAGAACACCGCAGAGGTTGGTTTGTTTCAAGCTGGCAGGTTGTTATTGACAGATACCCTAAAATGTTTGAAAAAATCAAAATTGAAACTGTTCCGTACAAATTCTCGGGCTGCTTCGGCAGGCGTAATGTGACCGTTGCCGATGAAAGCGGAAGCTATATTGTAAGATCCAATTCAATCTGGACGCATATTAACACCGATACGGGCAGACCTGTTCGTCCCGACAGCGCCGAGGTTGAAGCCTACGGCGTCGGTGAGCCGGTAAAAATGGATTATGCGCCCCGCAGGATTGACCTGCCCGAAAATCTTAAAATCGCAGAGCCCATACCCGTTCTTCGTCATCATATAGATACTAACCACCACGTAAACAACGCACAGTACGTTGAAATTGCAAGGGGTTTGTTTGATGAAGCTCAGCCGGTAAGGGAGCTGAGGGTGGAGTACAAAAGCTCCGCTCAGCTCGGAGATATTCTCTATCCTAAAACAGGTGTTTGCGACGGCTGGAATTTTGTCGTTCTCACAGACAAGTCAGGCGGCGTTTACTCCACAATAGCTTTCAGAGTATAGATTAAGCATAAAAAAGCAGGCGGCAGTGAACCGTCTACTAAAATTTTTCAAGGAAGCTGTGTGTTTCCCCGTTTGCTTTGTATTCAATCAGGGTATCCGTATTTACATTGTGTATTGAGTTGAAAATGGATTTTTCCACATTCGGATTGGTTTTTTTCAGCTCTCTTATGAGCTGCTTGATTTCGGCTCTTTTAGATGAGGCTGCATCGTCGCCCGCACGCCTTGTGACCGAGCAGGCGCAGTCAAGAAAGTCCAGATCGTTGAGATTTTTCCAGGCGATTATATCTTTTTCGTGTACGCAGTAGAGGGGGCGGATGAGCTGCATCCCCTCAAAGCTTGTGCTTTTCAGCTTAGGCAGCATACCCTGAATTTGACCGCCGTACAGCATTCCCATAAGCGTGGTTTCTATAACATCGGAAAAATGATGTCCGAGCGCAATTTTATTGCAGCCGAGAGATTGCGCATATTCATACAGAGAGCCCCTTCTCATTCTTGCGCAGAGATAACAGGGGCTTTTTTCTGTTTTGTCCACAACCTTAAAAATATCTTTGCAGAAGAACTTTACGGGAATATTCAGCTTTTCGGCGTTCTCCTCAATCTTTTTCCTGTTTTCGGGTGTGTATCCGGGATCCATACAGATGTATTCAAGCTCAAACGGCACCTCGCTGTAGCGCTGCAGCATTCTCATAAGCACCGCAAGAAGCATTGAATCCTTACCGCCGGATATGCAGACGGCAGTTTTGTCGTTTGCGTCAATCATTTCGTATCTTTTTAAACCCTCTATAAACGGGTTCCAAATTCGTTTTCTGTAGGTTTTGGTTATACTGTGTTCTGCCTGTCTGTAAAATTCATCAAATTCTTTCATTTTGCGCTCCTGCAATTTTCAAATTAAGCGAGATTTTTATTTCCTTTTATTTTATCACAGATTGGAACTGCTTTCAAATCTTTTTCGCAGAAGCTTCAGCGCCTTCGTTTCAATCCTGCTGACATATGAGCGGGAAATGTTCAGCTCCTTTGCCACGTTTTTCTGCGTCATAGGCTCCCTGCCGTTCAGTCCGTAGCGCATAATTATGATTTTCTTTTCACGCTCGTTAAGCTCCTCGTCAATGTACTGCGACAGCTTTTGACTGTTCAGCTTAAAATCAAGCTCGTCTATTATGTTGTCGTCTACCGCCATAATATCAAGCAGCGTCAGCGGATTGCCGTCCTTGTCGGTGTCTATAGCCTCGTTGAGTGAAATATCCTGAGCGCTTTTTCTTTTGTTGCGAAAGTGCATAAGTATTTCGTTTTCTATACATCGGCTGGCATAGGAGCTAAGACGGATATTTTTGCTGATATCATAGGTGTTTATTGCTTTTATAAGCCCTATGGTGCCTATGGACACAAGGTCGTCCTGCTCGTTTTGATTGCCGTAGTATTTTTTGATTATATGCGCCACAAGCCGCAGATTGTGCTCAACAAGCTTATTGCGCGCCGTCATATCGCCTTTTGCGCTCCTTATCAGATATTCACGCTCCTGCTTTTCCGTCAGCGGCTTGGGAAATGTTCCGTCGCCGCAGACGTGAAGAATAAAAAACATATATATTGTCCTAAAAAGCTGAGTATATCAACCACAACATCGCCTCCGTTCGGGTTATGCTTTATTTTATTCCTCCGCTGTGCGTATTTTGCCTGTACATCGGAGCTTTTTTATTTTTCGCCCGTAAGCAGAGAAGAATTTTCTCATCAAACACAAACAGGCGGCAGCATAACGCCGTCGCCTGTTACTGTTATCATTCTGTTTTTGAATTTATTATTCGGGTTATGTTACGTTTTCTTTCATCTTTCGATAAATTTCGGGAAATGTGTGCTTAACGCTTACCGGCTTATGCTCACTGTTTACAAAGCGGTGGGCGGTGTGTCCCTCTGCCGCAGCCTCGCCTGTTTCGGCAAAGGTAATCAGATAATCAAACTCCATTCTCACCCCGTTGAATTTTACAAGCTTGACGTCAACCTGCAATAGGTCGGAAAACTCAATAGTCTTTTCACATTTTGCGTAAGCGTCAACATTCGGAATAATCAATCCGAGCTTTTCCACTTCCTTTACATCGCAGCCGATATTGTGAAGAAATTGTATTCTTGCCTCTTCAAAATATCTGATATGGTTGGAATGATGTACAATGCCCATTCGGTCGGTTTCATAATAATTTGCACGGCGTACATACGGTTTGTATTCCATTTAATTCTTTTGCCTCCGTAGTCTATTTCCTGAGCAAAAGTCCGTTTTCAAAATCCTCTTTTGCTTGTTTTTTGATGATAAAATGCTGCTTTTTGCCTGTTGCTGTCTGAGGAAGCTCCGTAACAAAGCGGTAATAGCGGGGCACCTGATACTTTGAAATATCGGGTGATTTTGCGCAGTGGTCGATAAGCTCGGCAACCGTCAGACTGTCGTCCTCCGGAATTACATAAGCCGCAACCGATTCGCCCCTTGTGCTGTCGGGTACGCCGGTAACAATACATTCGCAAACCTTGGGATGTCGGTTAAGCACCTCTTCAATTCTTGCCGGGTAGATGTTTTTGCCCTTGCTGATAATCATATCGTCCTTTCTGCCGGCTATCGTTATATACTGCTGTTCGTCCCAGGTGCCGACGTCGCCTGTATACATCCAGCCGTCGGCAAATTTTTCCTCGGTTGCCTTTTCGTTGTTTACGTAGCAATAGGTACTCTTTGTCGGGCATTTTATAATGATTTCACCCTCGGTATTGCTGTCTTTAGGCACGGTGTCATCGGGGGAGGCTTTCCTGTCGTCATAAATATTTACCACACGTACTTCATCTTCTATGCAGGAACAACCTGCCGAGCCTGCCATCTCGGGTAAATCACACGGACGCAAAATAGTGTTCCAAACTGTTTCCGTTGTACCGTAGCCGTTGAAGATGTTGGGCGTAAGCACCTTTTGAAAGCGTATGCACGCCTCCTTTTCAAGGGGACTGCCCATAGCTAAAATACCTCTTAAAGATGAGATTTTTTGAGGGTGCTTTTCCTGACGGTTGGCAAGAAGTGTGAGAACAGACGGAACGCCGGTAAGCAAAGTAACCCCATACTTTTCAACATTTTCAAGGCAGCTCTTCGGATTAAATGTTCTGCTTATCACAAGCGAAGCGCCTGCATAGAGCGTAGCTGTGGGGCCGGTAGAATGCAGTCCGCCGCGGTGAAACCATGGAGTTGCATTCATAGTAATATCTTTAGTATTAAGAAAAAGATGCATAATTATACCGTATGCGGACAGAACCTCGTTAATATTGTTGAGCGGAACTCCCTTGGGGGTTCCGGTAGTGCCGGAGGTTTGCAGCCTGACAACCTCGTCATATACATAAGGCTCAAATTCAATCGGCGGATTTTCGTCCGAAGAGTCATTGACATAATCCTCGTACAAAATATGTCCCTCGGGTAATGTAATTTCTTTTGAAGAATTATTTACCGCAATAATAATGTCGGGAGTGTGCTTTGAGAGCTTCAGTGCTTCAACTGCTGTTTGCATAATCTCGACATCATACATATATACCTTCGGCTTGTTATGCTGCATAATCTCGGCGGTTTCACCGGGAGAGATTAAAATTGGCAGGGTTTGAGATTGCTCCCGCTTTTTGCGAAGCGATATATGCGTACAGAAATTCCGGAGAATTATAGAGCTGCATAAACAAAACATCGCTTTTTTTAATGCCGTCACGCTTCATTGCATTGGCAAGCTTGTTAGCCTTTTGATTCAGCTCAAAATAAGTCAGACTGTCGTTTTTTTTTGCCGGAATATACACAGCCGTTTTATCGCCAAAACGCCTTACGTTTCGCATAAAGCCGTTGAGCCAGGTAAATTCGCTTTCAAATGTGTTTTTAAACATTTTGCAATCATAAGTTAATTCCATAGGTTTCACCTTTTTCCCTCAAAGAAATAAATGGTTTAATATTTTCCTACAATTATGCTTGAATTCTGACCGCCGAAGCCGAACGCATTTGACATTGCATATTTAATATCTGCTTTTTTAGCGGTGTTTGCTACAAGGTCAATACCGGCACATTCGGGGTCAACCTCGTTTAAATTGATTGTTGGGGGAATAATGCCTGTTTCAATAGCCTTTACGCAGGTTATAACCTCGGTGATGCCGCCGGCGCCCATCATATGACCGGTAGCTCCCTTTGTGGAGCTTACATAGGGGAGAGTATTGCCGAAAACTTTTTTGATAGACGAGGTTTCAACCGAGTCTCCCTTGTTGGTTGCGGTGCCGTGAGCGTTGATATAACCGATCTCACTTGGATCAAGCTGAGCGTCTGTGAGCGCCTGTGTCATACAGGCAATGGCGCCCCGTCCTTCGGGGTGGGGTGCGGTTACGTGAAAAGCATCGTCTGTATTGCCGCAGCCCTTGATTTCACCGTAAATTTCAGCGCCTCTTGCAAGAGCATGCTCTTCGGTTTCAAGAACAAGCGCTCCGCCGCCTTCGCCGATTACAAAGCCATCCCTTGAAATATCGAACGGTCTGCTTGCAGTGCTCGGAGTGTCGTTTCTTCTTGAGAGCGCTTTTACATTGGCGAGAGAATAAATTACAAGCGGACAAAGCACCGATTCCGCGCCGATAGCAAGCATTGTGTCAGCCTTGCCCAGCTGCATACACATGCAAGCCATATTTATTGCGTCGCCGCCTGAGGAGCAGGCTGTGCTGACGGTGAAGCTCGGTCCCTGTATGTTGTAATCAATCGCAATATTAGCGGCGGCAACATTTCCGAGAATTTTGGGAATAAACCTTGGGCCGACCTTCTTATGAGAAGCCTTTGAAAGAGCATCCTGAGTATAAGCAATTGTGGCAACGCCGCCCATTGCCGTACCCATAATTATGCCCGTTCTTTCCGGTTCTATTTCCAATTTGCTTTGTTTAAGAGCTTCCTCCGCAGCAATATACGCATATTGCATAAACGGGTCGGTTTTTCTTATTAAAACCTTCGGCATATAGTCGGTCGGATTAAAGTTTTTTACCTCGCCGGCTATCTGTACCGCAAGCTCAGACGGATCAAAGCTTTTGATTGTATCAATGCCCGACTTGCCTGCCGTGATGTTTTCCCAGTAGGCGTCTGCACCGATTCCGAGGGGCGTGATTGCGCCCATTCCTGTAATGACTATTTTTTTCATAGCTGTAAAAACTCCTTGTGCACAAAATTAGTTATTTACATTTCACATATCTTTATGCTATACTTGAATTATAGCAGAAATAGGAATATATTTCAACATAGGTAATAATGCAAATAATTTTTCTTTTTGCATTATTCTATTTGCTTTTTACATAAGAGGATTTACAAATTGATTATTTAAGAGAAAGGTGATTAGTTTTGGATATAAATCAGTTTAATTGCTTTATTTCGGTGGCGCAGACGCTTAATTTTTCTGAGGCGGCACGGCGCAACTATGTTTCGCAGTCGACTGTCAGCAGATATATCAGCGACCTTGAAAAGGAATTCGGCGTTCAGCTTTTTACACGCTCGCACCGTGATGTCATAATAACCAACGAGGGCAGGACTTTGCTGCCGTATGCAATAGAAATTGTGGACACGCTCGGCAAAGCCAAAAAGGTTATTAAGCAAATGCACGACGGGGGCCAGGGCAGAATTACCATAGGCTGCGACGTTACCTCTCTTTCGTTTCCGTCAAAATGTATATCCGACTTTTCCGAGAAATATCCGGATATTACCGTTGATTTACGACAGATTGACACCGCTTCTCGCAGCATAGCGATAACCGACGGCGAATATGATTTTTGCTTTATGCCCCGTGATATGCTTCCCGAAAGCTCGGGAATAGAAACTATAATTACGCACAGCGAAACGCTTTCGGTGGTTGCGGCAAAGGACAGCAAATTCAAGGGCAGAAAAAACATCAGCCTCAGAGAAATTGCCGATGAAAAGCTGCTGCTGCTTTCCGAGTCGGTCAGTCCCATAGTTTATATGGAAATAATGGATTTGCTTCAGACCTTCCATATTTCCCCGAACATCGAAAGCACCTTTGACGATTTAATTACTATGTATGTAGCCGTATCGTCGGGAATAGGCGTTTCCGTTATTCCAAGCTCTATAGCTGCGCTGACCTCATCGTCCTATGCGGAATCTTTCCCGATAGAGGATGCCGACACAAGCATTGCGTATGTAATGGCGTGGGGAAAGGACATTTCAAATCCTGCCGCCAAACTGTTTATTGAGTCCGTAAAGAAGTACGCAAAGGGCGAGGACAACGTATACGGTTTGTAGATTCGGACAAGCCTGTTTTTGAAATTTCAGGGGAAATTTTCCAACAGATAAAATTTTAGTAAAAACTTCACAAAAAATCAATTAAATTTTACGCAATAAGCATTTACTTCCTAAAAAAAGTATGTTATAATTTTAACAAGTCAGAATTGTTGACAAATTTTCATTTTTTTGGAGGAGATTATAATGTACAGATTTACTCTGCCCCGTGATATGTATCACGGAGAGGACGCACTCTCAAGCTTAAAGACTCTTGAGGGCAAAAAAGCAATAGTTGTTGTAGGCGGCGGTTCAATGAAACGCTTCGGTTTCCTTGACAAAGCTGTCGGTTACTTAAAGGAAGCAGGTATGGAGGTTCAGCTTTTTGAAGGCGTAGAGCCCGACCCCTCGGTTGAAACCGTTATGAAGGGCGCAGAGGCAATGAGAAAATTTGAGCCCGACTGGATTGTGGCAATGGGCGGCGGTTCGCCGATTGACGCGGCAAAGGCAATGTGGGCATTCTATGAATATCCCGAAACTACCTTTGAGGATTTGATTACTCCGTTCAACTTCCCCAAGCTCAGAACAAAGGCTAAATTCTGCGCCGTTTCTTCAACCTCGGGCACGGCTACAGAGGTTACGGCTTTCTCGGTTATCACCGATTATTCAAAGGGCATCAAATATCCTCTTGCCGACTTTAACATCACTCCCGACGTTGCAATCGTTGACCCGGCTCTTGCTCAGACAATGCCCAAAAAGCTTGTTGCTCACACAGGTATGGATGCAATGACTCACGCTGTAGAGGCTTATGTTTCAATCCTTAACTGCGAGTACACGGACGCTCTTGCTCTTCACGCAATCAAGCTGATACATGCTAACCTCAAAAAGTCATATGACGGCGATGAAGCCTGCCGTGCAAAAATGCACGATGCTCAGTGCCTTGCAGGTATGGCTTTCTCAAACGCTCTGCTCGGTATTGTTCACTCAATGGCTCACAAGACGGGCGCCGCTTTCTCGGGCGGACACATCATACACGGCTGTGCAAACGCTATGTATCTTCCCAAGGTAATTAAGTTTAATTCCAAGGATGCTGTTGCCGCAGAGCGTTATGCCGATATTGCAAGGTTCATTAACCTTGAGGGCAGCACTACTGAAGAGCTTGTTGACGCTCTTATTGCAGAGCTTCGCAAGATGAACGACGACCTCGACATTCCGCAGGCTATCAAGTTCTACGGCGAGGGAGGAGTTAAGGCTGACACAAGCATTATTGACGAAAAAGAATTTATGGATAAGCTTTCTCAGACTGCCGAGAACGCAATCGGAGATGCCTGCACGGGCTCCAATCCCCGTCAGCCGAGTCAGGAAGAAATGGAAAAGCTCCTCAAGGCTTGCTATTACGACCTTGAAATTGATTTCTGATAATTTTTATCCGCTGATTTTAGAAAATATAGCTGTTTAACACACGGCTGATATTTATGCAAGGCAAAATGCCCTCCGTTTGTTATGACAGGCGGAGGGCTTTACTTTAATAGTCTGATTATGCTATGCATCTGTTCTTATCCGATGCACAATAATAAGGAGGAAGCGTTATGGCTAAACAAACCGACATAAATTTACGCAGTAAGGTTATTTACTCCGTTTACGTGCGCAATCACACCGAGGAGGGTACCTTTAGCTCGGTAATTCCCGACCTTGACAGGATTAAGTCGCTCGGAACGGATATAATTTGGTTTTTGCCGATTCATCCCATAGGCATCAAGGGCAAAAAGGGAAGCCTGGGCTGCCTGTATGCCAACAGGGACTACAGAACGGTAAATCCCTGCTACGGTACCTTGGAGGATTTTAAAAAGCTCGTTGACGAAATTCACGCAAGAGATATGAAGTGTATGATTGACGTTGTATATAACCACACCTCGCCCAATTCCGTTTTGTCCGAGGAGCATCCCGAATTTTTCTACAAAAAGGAGAACGGTGATTTCGGCAATAAGGTGGGGGACTGGAGCGATGTCATCGACTTGGATTATTCCAATAAAGAATTATGGCAGTATCAAATCGACTCACTTGTAATGTGGGCAAAAATTGTCGACGGCTTTCGCTGCGATGTTGCGTCTTTTGTTCCTGTTGAGTTTTGGAAGCAGGCGAGGGAAGCTGTTGCCGAGGTTAATCCCGACTGCATCTGGCTTGCCGAAACGGTTCACAGCGGATTCGGCGTTATGTCACGCAAGGAGGGAATTTACTCCGCAAATGACTACGAGATGTTTTCTGCCTTTGACATAGAATACGAATACGATATTCGCGAGGTGTTCGACAAATATTTAAAGGGTGAAGTCAGTCTCTCGCATTACCTTGATATGCTCAATTTTCAGGAGGCGATTTATCCCGATAATTACGACAAGCTTCGTTTTCTTGAAAATCACGACCAGCCGCGCATTTGCTCATTTGTAAAAAGCGAGAGCGATTTAATAAACTACACAGCGTTTCTCTATTTCTTAAAGGGCACCACTCTGATATATGCAGGTCAGGAATTTGAAAACGCTCATCTGCCGAGCCTTTTTGAAAAAGAGGTAATCGACAGAAGCACTGGAAAGGATTTAAGTAATTTCCTTGCAAAGCTCAATGAGATAAAGAAAACCGAGCTTGATGATGACGACTGCTTCAGAGCTGCCTCGGATGATGAAAATGACATTGCAATTTTAGAGCGTGACAACGGCAAAAGCCGTAAAATCGGCGTTTTCAGCCTGAAATCCAAGGGCGGAGAGGTTGCGGCTAATATTCCTGACGGGAATTATACCAACCTTATTGACGGAAAAAATATAACCGTAAAGGATAATAAGCTCTGCTGCTGCGGCTCGCCCGTGATAATTAAAATCTGAGCAAAGCAAAATTAAACATGGCAAATCGCTTAGCTTTGAGTTAAAAAGTATTGACAGATACCCTATAGGGGTATATAATAAATATACCCCTATAGGGTATTTTGTGTTAAAGGAGGTTTTCCAATGGAAAATGAATGTTGCTGCCGTAAAAAGAAAGAGCGTTCTCCCGAGGAATACAAAAGCCTGATTAACCGGCTCAGCAGAATTGAAGGGCAAATCAGAGGAATTAAGGGAATGCTGGAAAAGGACGCTTATTGCATAGACGTCATTACACAGGCGGCTGCGGCAAGCGCAGCGCTCAATTCGTTTAATAAGGAGCTGCTTGCAAGCCATATCAGAACCTGCGTTGTCGACGGAATAAAAAACGGTGATGATGAAACCGCCGAAGAATTGATTGCCACGCTTCAAAAGCTTATGAGGTAAGCGTTATGCCGATTACTCGGGGCATATGAAGGCTCATAATGGAAATCATAATACAACTCAGGGCTAGCCCCTTAATTAAAAACACTTTGTAAAAGGATTGATGATGAATATGGAACAATATACTGTAACGGGAATGAGCTGCGCCGCCTGCAGCGCCCGTGTGGAAAAAGCCGTGTCTGCCGTGCCCGGCGTAACGTCCTGCTCGGTAAGCTTGCTGACAAATTCAATGGGAGTGGAGGGCAGCGCTTCACCTCGTGAAATTATAAATGCAGTGAAAAAGGCAGGCTACGGCGCCAAGCAAAAGGGCGGTGCAGCCGCACAGTCGCTGAATGAAGAGGAGGATGCGCTTGCGGACAGAGAAACTCCCAAGCTCAGACGCCGGCTGATTGCTTCGCTTGTATTTTTGGTGGTTTTAATGTATTTTTCAATGGGTCATATGATGTGGAATTGGCCCTTGCCTGCGTTCTTTGAAGAAAACCACGTTGCAATGGGATTGCTGCAGATGCTGCTTACAATCGCAGTTATGGTTATAAATCAGCGGTTTTTTATAAGCGGATTTAAGGCTCTTTTCAACCGCTCTCCCAATATGGATACCTTAGTAGCGCTCGGCTCTGCGGCAGCCTTTGTATACAGCACCTATGCGCTGTTTGCAATGACATCCGCTCAGGCGGCAGGTGACGCTGCGGCAGTAACGGAATATATGCACGATTTGTATTTTGAGTCCGCCGCGATGATACTCACGCTGATTACCGTCGGCAAAATGCTTGAGGCTCATTCCAAGGGCAAGACAACAAATGCACTTAAGGAGCTTATGGCGCTTTCTCCGAAAACCGCCTGTGTAATAAGGGACGGTGAGGAGGTCACTATTTCGGCTGACCAAGTGCGCAAGGGAGACATATTTGCAGTACGTCCGGGTGAAAAAATACCGGTTGACGGCGTAGTATTAGACGGCAGCGCAGCCGTTGACGAGTCTGCGCTTACAGGCGAAAGTATACCCGTTGATAAAGCAGCAGGTGACAGCGTGTCCGCAGCAACAATAAATCAGTCAGGCTTTATACGCTGTGAGGCACTGCGTATCGGCGAGGATACAACGCTTTCGCAAATTATTAAAATGGTGAGCGATGCCGCAGCCACCAAGGCACCTATAGCCAAGGTTGCCGACAAGGTGTCGGGAATTTTCGTACCTGCGGTTATCGCTGTTGCCTTAGTCACAACTATAGTCTGGCTGCTTGCCGGACAGAGCGTGGGATTTTCGCTTGCAAGGGGCATTTCGGTATTGGTTATCAGCTGCCCGTGTGCGCTGGGGCTTGCAACGCCTGTTGCAATTATGGTGGGCAACGGCAAGGGCGCAAAGAACGGAATTTTATTCAAAAATGCGGTTTCTTTGGAAAATGCAGGTAAAATTCAGATTGTCGCCTTAGACAAAACGGGAACCATTACAAAGGGCGAGCCTACCGTTACCGGCTTGCTTCCGTATGGCGGCATGCAATCCGAGGAGCTTCTCAGATACGCATATTCGCTTGAAAAGAAAAGCGAGCATCCGTTGGCGAACGCCATCGTCAGAAAAGCCGAGGAGATAGGTCTTAAAGCCTTTGAAGTCTCCGATTTTGCCGCACTGCCGGGCAACGGACTTTCGGCTGTGTACGACAGCTCTTCCGTTATCGGCGGAAATCTTGCCTTTGTTGAAACCAAGGTGAAAATCCCCAACGAGATTGGTAAAACCGCAAAAAGCCTGTCCGCTTCAGCAAAATCTACATATATTTTAGCCTAGGATGACACTTTTCTCGGAATTATTGCAGTAGCCGATGTTATCAAGGAGGACAGCCATACGGCAATCCGTGAAATGCAAAATATGGGTCTCAGCGTGGTTATGCTTACGGGCGATAACCGCTTTACCGCCGAAGCTATAGGAAAGCAGGCGGGAGTTGACGAGGTTGTTGCGGATATTCTGCCTAACGATAAGGAGGCTGTCATTCAAAAGCTAAAAGCTCAGGGCAGAGTTGCTATGGTGGGCGACGGCATAAACGATGCGCCTGCGCTCACAAGCGCCGATATAGGTATGGCTATCGGAGCAGGAACCGATGTTGCGATTGACGCTGCCGATGTAATACTTATGAACAGCAGCTTGTCGGACGTTCCTGCGGCAATCAGACTTAGCAGAGGAACGCTTAAAAATATTCACGAAAATCTGTTTTGGGCGTTTATATACAACGTAATAGGTATACCGCTTGCGGCAGGCGTTTTTATTTCCCTGCTCGGCTGGCAGCTTAATCCGATGTTTGCCGCTGCCGCAATGAGCCTGTCAAGCTTCTGCGTTGTTACCAATGCCCTCAGACTGAATTTTCTGAATATTCACAGCAATAAGCGCGACCACAAAAAAAGAAATAATATAAAACTAAATAATATTAAACTAAATACTATCACAAAGGAGAACAGCATTATGGAGAAAACTTTAAAAATTGAAGGTATGATGTGCGCCCATTGCGAGGCAAGGGTCAAAACCGCTCTGGAAAGCTTGCCGCAGGTGGACAGCGCCGAGGCAAGCAGTGAAAACGGCACGGCTGTTGTTAAGCTCAACGCAGAAATCTCGGACGAGATACTGAAAAATACCGTAGAAAACCAAGGCTACACCGTAAACGCCGTCGGATAACCTTGCTGTCAGAAGATAAACGACGTTTATCGGTTAGTTCGGAGCTTAAATTACGGAGTTATTCGATTATCGAAAATATTTAATTATACAAAAGCCTCCCGGTATACAAGGGAGGCTTTATGCTGCAATGATATTTGGTAAAGCTCAGGGCGAGCCAATCTTTTTAATTAGTGTTGCTAAGCGCTTCTGTCATACGTTATGTTCCTATAAAAAATCATTATTTTCACTTTGCTGCATATTCGAGAATAATGTCGTTTATATCAACATATTATTCAGCTGCGCAAGCATTTTTTTCGCCGGATTTGTCCTTTGGCTTATTCTGTCATAGAGAGGGGAGAGAAAGGCTTCTTCACCGTATCCTCTTTCGGATAAGCCTTTATACGCAAGGTCAACAACATCCTTTGTAAGCCTGTACAAATTATCCTCATCTACAAATTTCGGAATTTCATTTCTTATAAACAGCTTTCTCAGCTCGAAATCCGTATACCCGTGATGATAAATTACCTCGTCGTTTGTCATCATCTCATTGAGCTCGTGTATTTTGTTTTTTAATCCTAAATGAAAAGCGGCAACCGTCATACTGTCCTTAATCGGTTGGCAGCAGCAGCTTCTGTACTCAACGGTACCTCTGAATGTCAGGTCCTCAAATTTGTACGTTCTAAGATAGTCGAGGTCGCTTATTTTCGGCGTGAATTCAATTTTTTTATACTCCCCGTTTTCATAATATTCGCCTTCAATATGCGGAGTTTTAAAGTATTCGGAAATATTTATCGGCTTGAAATTGATATACTTTTTGTTTCTTTCAACGCAATATATACCAGTAGTTTCAATGTAAGAGAGAATATCCTCCGCAGATGAAAATTCGGAGTTATACATACCGATGTTGTGAGGATTCAGCCCTTGAGTGCTGTTTTCCCAAAGAATATCACGATAACACATAATGTCATCGTGTTCGCCCAGCAAGACCGAGTTTGAGAATAACAAAGCCTTTATAGGCTCAAGCTTTGAAAAAGCATTAAGGGTTACAGTAAGGTTATCGTAGTTTACATCAAGCTGAACCTGTGATGCGCTTGAAAACATTCCGAATGCCGGATATTTGTGAAAATACATAGGAATGTCATAATACCTTTGATATGAACTGAGATGATGAAACAGCATACGGTATCTGCCGTTTTGTATGGGCTCATTATGATTGAGCCTGCGATACGGATTTATCCCCATTCCGGTTAGGATGTAATTGTATTTTTTAAATTCGTCTTGCAGAAAAGCATAGTAAACATTAAAGCGCCTTTCAATATTAAAAATATTTTTTTCTTTTCCGAATGAAAATTCAAGGTTGTTGTATGAACAGTCAAATGAGAAAATATCACCGTTTTCTTTGCTTGCTGAGGAATAGATATTGCCGTCATCATTTCTGCCCAAAACTTCAAAATCAAAATGTTTAATAAAATTTTGTGTAAAGGAATGTACTTTTTTGAAGTCGACTGCTTCTCTGTAAATATTTACAACGGGAATTTCAATTTCTATCCCAATGAAATCCTTTTTGTTGTTCACGGTCGGCTTAATATATTTATCATATAAATGCTTTCTTAATTCTTCCTGTTCCATAATATCGGTCCCTCTTAATGAAACCTATTTTCCAATCTTCAGCGAGCTTACATCGGGCTTTGCACCGAGTTAAAATCATAAATCCGAAAAAATTTGATAGAGAAATTTAAGTTACTCCTCATTTTCCTCATACCTGTTATTATGAGTCTTTCCCTCTGCAAGCAGCTTGCCCCGACGGTATGCAGTCAAGGTTGTAAATTTTGCGGGCTGCCAATTTTCATTTGTCAGCGGTTCGGTGGAAAACAAAACGAAATCATCCTTCTCAAGGCGATACAGAGAGTTTGCGCAGTTGGTGTGAACATAGAGATATTCTCCGTCAAAAATTATTAAATTAAGCTTGTTGCCCTTAGACATATCTCTGATAATTTCATCAAGCAATTCAAAGCGTTCCTCAAAGCTGAGCTTACGTCCGATACGGCTTTGCGCAAGGCTGATTTGTTCTGTAATATAAAGTAAAATCCTTTCACTGTCTGTTTCGCCCTTTTGAGTTTTTAAAAACTTTCGCAGCGGCGGATAGTCAAAAATCGTGCCGTTATGTATCAATATCCATTTCCCTTGAAAATTATCGGTTTTTGTATACGGATGACAGTTGCGTCTGTCAACGTTGCCGATGGTTGCATATCTGATGTGCGCGAGTGCGGCGCTTACGCAAATAGGCTCCGAAAGCCGTTCCTTAAGATAATTACTCTTTTCGGCTTTCAACGGCTCTTTTTCAATTGATGTTTCTTCGGAAGAAATGCAGGCAAGCCCCCACCCGTGAGGATGTCTGCTGCTGTTTTTATAAAAAGCTTTAAGATAATCGTTAATAATCATATTATCTTTGGCGCTCAGACCGAATAATTGGCACATTCGTAATTCCCCTTTGAGAGATTGTCGGAATATTGCTCTGCGAGCTTTATTCCTTTTTTTACATAAGCCGAGCCGAACCTGCTCCTTATGATGTCGCAATATCTGTTGTTCGGCAAGGATATTTTATTTTTTTGATATTCAATAATTTCTTCAACGCCCTTTTTCGGGTGGTTTTCAAAAAATACAGCCATATCGTCAATCACCATTTTTGCGGCGCTTTTCAACGGAATATTTTTGCCTTCAAATTTAATTAGTGTATTTAAATCATCGTATTTTGCGGCGTTTTTAGTATTTTTAATTGCCGTAATCTGATTTTCCTTTTCAAACGGCATATCTTCAAGCGACATAAGATAGATTATGAGCAAATGCAGAAATTCTATGTCGTTACGCAGCACTCCGTAAGGAGAAAGAGGATTTAAGTCAAGCGTTCTCAGTTCAATATGGTTAATTCCGTTTGCATTCAAATTATCGAGTGCATTTTCTTTGGCAGGCTTTATTCTTACGGGGTAGTAAAGCTCGGAAACCGATTTTAAAAGCCCGTTGTCAATGTAGCGTTGAATACTGCTTGTGTATTTATCTAAATCACTGTAGTCGAGTATCGGGACAAACTCGTTCCAGTATCCCGTTTCACTGCATCTTGCGGAAGAAAAGCCGGTAAAAACGTCCTTGCCCAAGTCGGAGCCGTTAAAAAACGAGCCGTCGGCCACAGGACTTGCGGAGAAAAGATAAACAACGAGCCAGCTGTATTGTGTCAGCTTTTTTGCAAGCTCAAGATATATGCTGTTTTTGTATTGAATATACGCATTATCTGATTTTTCGGCGTTTCCCACACAGCTTTCCTTATAGCCTTGAATAATCAGTTCATCGGAAAAGTTAAAATTAAAATGTATGCCGGAATACAGCATTTTCATCTTTCCGTACTTTTTAGCGAGGTATTGTCTGTAGATTTCTTTGCCCTTTTTATCGTAGGAGTAGGTTGCAACAGGCACATCCGCTTCTCCTTTTACATAGGGAGGATTTGAAAACGGCCATAAATATTCCTTGCCGGTTTCAAGTGTCTGTAATTTTTTATTTGCGGTTATATGTAAGCTTTTAAGTTGATTGCATACCTTTTCGGTGCTGTCAAAGGCATCTGTGATAAATTCAACTTGATTTTCGCATAAGTCCTTTTCAAGATTTGAGCCGCATTCAAACGGGTGTTCCGTGTGGGAAAGAAAGCCGTTTTTGTCAATGCGCAGACTTTCTTTTTCAAGCCCGAAAACCGCCTTGTACATACGGCGTTCAAGTTCTGAATAGTTAAAATTAAAACTCATATCATTTCAT
>JAJQDK010000033.1:13638-15715 GCA_021202245.1 Clostridiales bacterium | reverse complement strand
AAAAACTTGTGAATTCAGGGCTTTCGCCGTTATTAATCATCATCATCCATGCAGGGTATGTCATCGTGAAAAATTGAATACGTGTGTATCATCTCAACTGCGCAGGCAAAAGGCACAGCTGCATCGGTGCTTCCGCCGCAGGCAGCGTTAAACTCAAACACAAGCCTGGGTCTTACACGTTTTCCGCCGGCTTTAAGGCTGTATTCCATAGACTCAACAAGCTTTTGTTCACGGCAGTTTTTATTCGGCAAAAAATCGTACAGTGAATTTTCTGTGATTTTGATATAATCAGTCATTGTCAGCCACATTCCCCTCGATTTTCAGCTTTTCGATTCTCTCGTTTATATCTTCAATCTTGCCCCTGCAGGCTTCAAGCTCGTTCATACAATATGCAAGCAGCTCGCACGCCTTAGCATACTCCTCCATACTGTCCTGAAGGGTCAGGTTGTCGTTTTCCATTTTTTTAATTATAGCTTCAAGCTTTGCGTCAGCTTCTTCAAAGCTCATTTTTTTGTTCATTTTTCTACCTCTGTAATGTTTGAATATTCAAGAAGTCTTTTCATCCTGTGGTTTGCCCCGCTTCTGCTTATGGGCGGATTTAGGTTTGCTCCGAGGTCACGCAGCGACATATCGGGATTTTCAAGTCTGAGATATGCAATTTCACGCAAATCCTCCGGCAAGCTTTCAAGTCCTCTTGTGTTCTGTATATATTTTATCGCTTCAAGCTGTCCGGCAGAAGCAGAAGCAATTTTTGATATATTTGCAACCTCGCCGTTAATGCGGCGGTTGACATTATTGCGAATCTGTTTGACCGCCTTTGTGCCCATTATCTCCATAGCGCCCTTAGAAGCGCCCATATATGTAAGCAAATCGCAAATCTGTTCGCTGCCCTTAAAATAGACGATGTAGTTTCCGCTGCGCACTACCGTTTTAGGCACAAGCTCACATTCCTCTATTTCGGTTAAAATTTTGCATAAGTCAACCGAAAGATTTTTGTGAGGCACGCAAAACTCCGCGTGATAACCCTTCATAGGGTCGGATACGGAGCCGCAGCAAAGAAAAATCCCCCGCAAAAATGCGGACAGATACTCGTCGCCGCTGATATTTGCCCTGTTTATACGCAGAGAAACCCGGTTTTTGGAATGACCGAAATCCTCAAATATCCTTTTGCAGTCGCCCGAATCAAGCATGGAAACCTTGTATAAATGGTTGTCATCCGCCCTTGTGCGCAGAGCTGCCTGCTTTTCAATAATGGGCATATAGAGATTTTGAAGCAAAAGCGACATCCGACGGCAAGCGTCGGAATTTTCTGTTGTAAATACGATTTTATCCTCGGAAAACACCTTGCCGAACAAAAGCATACCGTAAAGCTCGGCTTTGAGCGCCTCTTTATCCGTTAAATCACAAGAACAAAGTTCTTTTTTTACTTCAGATGAAAATGACACTCCGTATCCTCCTTATTTTGCTACATCACGGTGCTGATTTACACATCTGTAGCCCTTCTGCACAAAATGGTCCTCAAGCAGAGAGGCAATCGTAACGCTTCTGTGCTTTCCACCCGTGCAGCCTATTCCTATTACAAGCTCGCTTTTGCCCTCCTTGAGGTAAAGAGGAACCGAAAAGTCAAGCATACTCAGCACCCGGCTGACAAACTCCTGCGTATCCTCGCTGTTGAGAACGTAATCTCTGATTTCCTTGTCAAGTCCGGTAAGGGGCTTTAAATTCGGAATATAGTACGGATTAGGCAGGCAGCGCACATCAATAATCAAATCAGCCTCAAGCGGTATGCCGTACTTAAAGCCGAATGACATAAAGGTCATCATAAGGCTTTGGGAGGCATCCTCCATAAACATAGACATAACACGCTCACGAAGCTGTTTGTTTGACATATATGTAGTATCAATTTTAAAATCGGCAATCTTTTTTATCGGAAGAAGCAGCGCCTTTTCATACTCAACAGCCTCCATAACCGAACCGTCCTTAATTCTGCCCGAAAGCGGATGACGGCGCCTGGTTTCCTTGTACCTGATGAGCTGACGGTCGGACTTTGCGAAGATGAAGAGGATGCGTCCGCGGG
>JAJQDK010000033.1:10697-13628 GCA_021202245.1 Clostridiales bacterium | reverse complement strand
CCACAACCAACCATCCGACAGACCTTCAGACCCACAGCCCACGACTGCCCCGGCTACACATGTACCTGATAATCAGACGGTCAAGGCCATCGTCGAAGAAGAGGATGCTTACGCTTTCCTTTTTGTTTTTAAACTGCTCGACATCTGCGTATAAATCATTAAAATTTTCGGTACCTCTGACATCGACGACAACCGCCACACGCTTCATCATTTCATCCTTAGAGTTCAAGCAAAGAGAATAGAGGGTTGAAAGAAGCGACGATGGAATGTTGTCAACGCAGTAGTAGCCGATATCCTCAAAAACGTGGAGTGCGCTCGTTTTTCCCGCACCTGACATTCCGGTAATAATTACAAATTCCATAACGCACCTTTAATTCTTTAAATGAATATTATCTCACGTTCAAGCTTGTATCCGGTTTTTTCAAGCACCGTGTCCTGAACCTCGCTTATAAGTCCCTTGACATCATCGGCGGAAGCGTTTGACTTATTTATAATAAAGCCGGCGTGCTTGTCGGATACCTGCGCTCCGCCCAGAGTCTTGCCCTTTAAGCCGCACTGCTCTATGAGCGCTCCTGCATAATTGTCCTTGGGACGTTTAAACACACTGCCTGCGCTCGGATATTCAAGCGGCTGCTTGCTGCTGCGCCTTGCAAGATAATTGTCCATCTTGGCCTGAATATCATCGCTGACTCCCTTTTTAAGCTTTAACGTCACTCCGGTAATTATATAACCGTTTTGGCGGTAAACACTTGTTCTGTAGCCAAACTGCAAATCATCCTTTTCGGTTCTGCCGATTACTCCGTCGGGAGTAATGTGCGCCACGCTGTAAACAATGTCCTTCATCTCACTGCCGTAGGCGCCTGCGTTCATAAAAACGGCTCCGCCTACCGTGCCCGGAATTCCCCAAGCAAACTCAAGTCCGGTGAGTCCGCATTTGAGGGCAAACTTGCAAAGATAAGCCAAGGAAGCGCCTGCGCCGCAGTAAACTGTGGTATCGTCAATCAGCGTGATATTTCTGAAATCGCCGTCAAGGCGCAGCACTGCGCCCTTGATTCCGCTGTCGCTGACAAGAAGATTGCTTCCGTTGCCCAAAAGCAGAAAATCGACATCCGACGATTTACATTCCTTTAACAGCGTACTCAAGCAGCTCAAATTGTTCACCTTTATGTACGCCTCGGCTTCTCCGCCGATTTTAAACGAGGTGTGCTTGCTCATCGGTTCGTTTTTTCTTGCATCGCAGTGAAGTATTTTGGCCAGATTATATATAACTTCGGTATTACTCATAGTTTCCTCCCGTAAGAAGTGTGTCGATGTAAGGTAAGCGCCGATTTAAATCAGCGGTTACGCTGTATCAATACAAAATATTTTTCTCTCTGAAATAAGCCTTGGTCGTATCAACGCCTGCATTCACAATAAGCTTTTCGGGGAAATCAATATCCTCAAGCATCTCTAAGGTTTCATAGGCTCTGCCCACCGTATGGGTAAAATGCGAATCGGTATTAACGCAAATCCTTGCACCGTATTTTTTGCATACCTTTGCTATCTGCACGCAATTAGGCATACTTTCCTTTTTGTACCTGAATGCGGAATCGTTAATTTCAATAAGCTTCCCCTCCTTGGCAAGCTTAGGAATTACCTTTTCGTAATCGTATTTAAACCACTCGGAGCCGCTGTGCGCAATCACGTTGACATTGGGGTTTTCGGCAATTTTAAGATATGCTTCGCTGCATTTTTCAACTGACGGCTCCTCGCTGAGCGTAACAGTGTGCATAGAAGCGACAATCCACTCAAGGGAGCTTTGCAGCTTTTGAGGACAGTCGATATCGCCCTCGTAATTTATAATATCGGCTTCCATTCCCCTAATCAGCCTTACGCCGTTCAGGTACTGCGGCAAAATGCTGAGGGATTCAAAATAATAAGGTCCCGGACCGCCCGGCATTGCAGGCGCATGGTCGGTTATTGCAATGGCAAAAAGATCCTGCTTTGCTGCCTCATTTACCATTTCGGTAATCGTGGCATAAGCATGAGTGGAAGCAATCGTATGTGTGTGCAAATCTGCTGCGAGTTTCAACTTATGTTCTCCTTCCAAAATCATTCCCACTTGTCAATAACAGTCTTTTTGGGTTCAACAAGCCCGTCAACATCCATTCCGAGACTGCACAGCAAATCCTGAGCAGCGTTGTATCCCATTTTCTTCTGACGGTTGTTCATAGCCGCAACCTCAATTATTACCGCAAGGTTACGTCCGGGCTTTACCGGTATTGTAAGCGTGGGAACTTCAATGCCGAGGATTTCCATATATTCGTTGTCAAGTCCCATTCTGTCGTACACCTTGGTGCTGTCCCACAGCTCAAGGTTGATTACCATATCAATTTTTTCCTGAGTTTTTACGGCTCCCATACCGAAAAGCTGACGCGCGTTAATTATTCCGATGCCTCTGAGCTCAATAAAATGCCTGATATTGGCAGGAGATTGTCCCATAAGCGTGGTAGTTGACGTGCGTCGAATTTCAACGGCGTCGTCAGCAACAAGCCTGTGACCTCGTTTGATAAGCTCAATGGCAGTTTCGCTTTTACCTACGCCGCTGTCGCCCAGCAGCAAACAGCCCTCGCCGTAAACCTCAACCAAAACACCGTGACGTGTGATGCGGGGCGCAAGGGAGCGATTGAGGTATTGCACCAGAGAAGCGGTTAAATCCGAGGTGCTTTCGCTTGTGCTCAGAATGGAAACCTTGTGCAGCTTTGCGCTTTCCATTATTGCGTTGGAGGGCTCGATGTTACGACAGATGATTACCGCCGGAGGGCCGAAGCTGAAAATCGAGTCAATTACCATACGCTGAGCCTCGGGACCGAATCTGCCGAGATATGAAAATTCGGTGTTTCCGAGTACCTGAAGCCTTTTGTTGTCAAAAAATTCAAAATATCACGTCAA
>JAJQDK010000033.1:0-10687 GCA_021202245.1 Clostridiales bacterium | reverse complement strand
GGACGGTTGATTTCAACCGTAGAAATTTTAATTTCCTCATAATTATCCGGAGTATAAACCTTGCTGAGCTTTAAATCATCAACAATCTGTGACAGGGCAACTGAAAAATCAGCAGACATAAATTCACCGCCTTAAAGTTAGATAGATAACCGCTGTCCGACTCGGCAAACAGCGAAAATTTAATTTCAGGGAATATATCCCTTCAGATTGTCTACGGCTTTTTCCGTCGCTTGCCGCGTTCAAACCGAAGCAAGCCCCCCTATTTTGAATAAGCGGCTGCCGAACATCGGTTTTAGCCGATTTAACTCGTAGCAAAGCTCAATGTAAGCTCGCTTAAGATTGGCGAGGCTATACGGTTCGACATCGCTTAAATATGCTTTTGGGCATTTTATAACAAGTCTATTATACACCATAAAACCGTTTGTATAAAGTCTTTTTATGAATTATTTTTCAATTTTTAAAACATTTTTCTCATTTTTTCGCAGTAATATAAAAGCCCTCGGTTTTTAATTCTTTATCAGAACTAATATACGGTATGCTGAATTCTTCGACATTCTCCGAATTAAAACTATTGAATATTGATAAAGCGGTTACCTTTGCGTTTGGATTATTTTTCTTATACAGCATTATTTGCTCCTCTGCGACCTTTGAAATATCATTTAAACCGGATAAAAGAGCTGTTGTATTTTCATCCACAAGCGTTACATAAAAATCGGTGAAAAGCTGTAGCAGCTTGCCGTGAAATTTAAATCATTTAAAAGCACTCTTTCGTATAAATTTTCATTGACAATATACAGCTCAAATTTTGACAGCGACAGATTGGGAATATAGCTTTCTTTTGCGAGCGCACACGCCTGCTCAAGGGAATTTGCTTGAATTGACACGCTCTCCTGTTCATCGGAGCTTGTCAAAAGATAAAAGGTATATACTGTTTTTCCGCCCGATTCACTCACACTGACCGCTTCCGCTAAGGCGGTGTTGTCTATTCCGGTTGATTCGCTGCAGCCCGAAAGCAAAAATACAGACGATATTACAAACAAGCTCAGCGTTTTGAATATAATTTTCTTACGCATTTAATCGCCTCCGAAAAATTAGAATATACGCGCAGGGTATTATAACCGATGCCGAAACCGACAGCGCCCCGAACACCAAAGGGTTTGTTAATATTTCTTTTACGGAATAACTATTGCCTGCGCAGACAAAGAGGACGTAAATAATTACAGCAAAAATCAAAATCATTTTTAATCCTGCTCTTGTGTCAAAGGTTCGGTTAATGCTTATTAAAATCATTGAAACAAGCAAGAAAAACGAAGAGGTTATCACAGCGAGAAAAAAGCCGTCAAGTCCGTTCATCACACCGAGCTTTGCTGATTTTGCAAGAGTGAACATTTGAAACGATTGCAGCTTGCCGTAGTCGCCGAGAGAAAAGCAGAGGAAGAAAACCGACAGAGAAAACAGCACCGCAGCGCCTGTTACAAAAAATATAAGATGCCTCATTTTAAAGCTTTTCACCTTGTCCGAAACACAGGAAAACATCACGGAAAATAAGGCGAGCGCAAAAAATATCGCCGGAATATTTATGGCGCCGGAAAAATCCGAAAAATCAAAATCAAAATCGAGTGAGGCGGCTCGGAAATCGAGGTTTGATATATTTCCGCAGAATATTAACAAAAATGCGATTAAGGCAAAGGCAAAAATAAATATTCCGCACCTTGTCACGGCGGAAGCTCCCTTGGAGGCGGCATAAACGCACACAGCAAGCAGCAAAGCCGCAATTATATAAATATCGGTATCCGGATTGAGCCTTTGCAAAAATATATCTGTGTACGAAATCAAAAAATAATTCGCAGCATACACAAAATACATAGCATAAAATGCAGATACAAATATTCCAAAGGACGGGGTTGCTCTGCGCACAAAGAGCATAAAGCCGAGGTCGGTTTTTTTCTTAATCATCAACGGAGGCAAAAAGCAGACGAACGATGCCGTCGAAGAAACGACTGCGGAAATTAAGACAAGTCAAAGCGACAGCTCTGACTCGGAATAAAAATTCTCACAAAGAATAATAGTGATGCAAGAAGCAAATACTGACTGGATCAGCTGAGCGGATGACTGTCTTTGAGATTGCAACATTACATCTCCTCCGTTTCGGGAAATTTCTGCACTTTGATTGTATGTCTGCCCAAACGCTTCCAATCGGCACGCACAAAGGTATCTCTCATTCTTTTTAAGGAAAACGGCGCCAGTGAGGACATATAAGGCACGCCGCAGGAGGTTTTTGAGCACATATTTACAAGCACGCAGCCGCAAAGCAGGACTATCCCCCACAGCCCGAATATTCCGCCGGCAAGCACAAAGGCGAAGCGGAGTATCATTATTGGAGGATACAGGGCGGCGGTGACATAGCTGCAAATTGCAGCGGTAGCGACAACCATAAGGGTTGACGTGCTGATTATGCCGGCGCTCACTGCGCTTTCTCCTATTACAAGCGCGCCCACTATACTGACTGCGTGACCGAGGGATTTAGGTATTCTCAGTCCCGCCTCGCGCATAACCTCATAGACAAAGGTCATTAAAATCACCTCTAAGGTTGCAGGCAAGGGCGTATTTGAGAGCGATTCTGAGGTTTTTATCAAAAGCTCAGTAGGAAAATATTCGGGGTGGCATTCTGCAAATGCGGTGTAAATTCCCGGAAGAAACACCGCCGTAATAAACGAAAGGTATTTGAGTATTCTTATAAAAGCGGCGTAATACGGTCGGTTAGAGCAGTCATCGATGCTCTGAAATTCCTCGACGAACAGGTGCGGAATAATTATCACCGCAGGGGTTCCGTCAACAAGAACTGCAATTCTGCCCTCGGTCAGCTTTCCGCATACCGTATCGGGATGTTCGGATATTCCCACGCCCGAAAAAACAGATTTTGAGCTGCCGTCCTCAAGGTACTCCGAAAGGTAGCCCGAGGCAAGCACGGTATCTAAGTCGCAGCTGTTAAGGCGGATTTTTACCTCTTCTAAAATTTGCCGAGATACGCTTTTCTGAAGATAGCAAAGCATAAGCTGAGTTTGAGAGCTTGTGCCGACAGTGAGCGTTTCAAATACAAGGTCGGGACTTTTTATTCTGTGCCGAATAAGCGACATATTTACTCTGAGCGGTTCCGTAAACCCCTCTCTTGAGCCGCGCTGTACCACCTCGCTTTCAGGCTCGCTTACACTTCTAAATGAAAAGCCCTGCGCCCCTATCGCAATCATTCTGCCGCTGCCGTCAACAGCAAGCAGGGCAAAGCCCGATGTTGAGTACATAACAGCCTCCTTAAAGCTGTTGATTTCAACAAGCTCGCTTGTGCAAAGAACAGAAGCCTTGATTTCATCAACAATTTTATCGGGCGCAGTATCGCTGAATTTAAAGGAAAGCAAGGGCTGAACAATTGAAAGCGCAACCACCTCCTTGCTGCACATACCCTCTATTGTAATCAAAGCCGCTTTTATGTCGGATTCGGAGGTCAGAGTCATATCACGAACGGTAAAATCGGCTGAATCGGCAAAGGAGGATTTTAGCTCGGAAATATTTTCTTTTAGAGAATTATACATTTATATCACCAATAATTAGCATTTACACCTAATTTTTAAATATACCGCAGAATATACTCTCAAAAACTGTAAATAGTAAAATTGGTGATATTATGATTATCTCAATTATAAGAACGCTGCTCTTGTATGTATTTGTAATCCTTGCCGTAAGGCTTATGGGCAAGCGGCAAATCAGCGATATGCAGCCGAGCGAAATAGTGGTAACGCTGATTATATCGGACATTGCCGCCATACCTATGCAGAACACCTCTCAGCCGCTTCTCAGCGGTGTTATACCCGTGCTTGTGCTTGTTGCGCTTGAGATAATAGCAAGCGTACTGATGATGAAAAGCAGCAAATTCAGGCACCTGTTATGCGGCAGTCCGATTGTAATTATCGAGGACGGAAGGATTATACAGAACCAAATGCGCCGACTGCGCCTGACAACGGAGGATTTATGCGTTCAGCTGCGGCAGCAGAATATTTTTTCGCTTGAGGACGTACAATACTGCATTATTGAAACAAACGGTAAGATAAGCTTGATTGAAAAGCCTGAAAAGCGCACTACCAAAGCCGAGGAATCTGGAATTGAAATTCAGGACAATAAAATTGAAACCGTAGTAGTCAGCGACGGGCAAATTCTTGATAACTCTCTTAAGCTATGCGGAAAAGAGCGCAGTGATGTTTATAATATTCTTAAGCGGGAAAAAAGCTCGCTGGGAGATGTGTTTATTATGACGCTGGACGCACTCGGAAACTACAGTATAGTTGAACAGGAAGGGTGAATATATGAAAAGATTGTATATAGCCCTTTTGTTTATGATAATCGCGCTGTGTATTGCCGGAACCGAAACAGGTTATGTGAGCGCAAGGGCAGACGCATTCATTTCAAAAATAGATAATATTGACAGGCTTATAAAGAAAAATGAGTACAATGAAGCGCTCGCTCTGTGCAAATCTGCCGAAGATGAATGGGAGGAATGCGCAAAAAGCATAGATATGCTGCTGATTCACGATTATGTTGACGAGATAGGCATAAGCATCTCTCAAATGCGTTCGTATGTTGAAGCTCAAAACTCCGATATGTATTTTTCGGAAAGCACCATGGCAAAAAAGCACTCGCCTCCGTAAAGGAAAGTGAGTACCCGTATATTGAAAACATATTATAGCATAGGAAAATTGCAGCTTAAGAAAATTTCGTTTTTAAATTCCGAATTGCGTTCGGTTAATCTCAGCTTTTGGCAATGCGTGTTTTGACTGATTCGATAATCCAAAAAATCACGAAAACGCCTGCGTTCACCAATACCACACTTGCGCCGGTCGGGGTGTCAAGCGAGTATGACGCACACATTCCGACAAAGAAGCAGCATATAGAAAGCACACCGGAGCAAATGATTACCGATTTGAATTTTTTGCAAATGCGCATCGAAGAAAGAGCCGGAAAAATTATCAGCGCAGAAATGAGCAGAGTTCCCATAATTCTCATTCCTATAACTACGGTCAGCGCCGTCAGGAGCGCAATCACGGTGTTATATACACCGGTTTTGAGTCCGGTTGCCCTTGAAAAGGTTTCATCAAAGGTGACCGCAAAAATATTATTGTAGAACAAAACAAAAACAACAATTACAACCGCCGCAAGAATAATGCACATAATCGCATCGGCATTTGTAGTGGCGAGTATGCTTCCGAAAAGGTAGGAATTCAAATCAGTATTAACGCCGGAAACACTGACGCACACAACGCCTATTGCAAGCGAGGTGCTTGCGATTATGGCAATGGCGGCATCGCCGTTGATTTTGCTGTTTTCGGAAAGTCTTAAAAGCAAAAACGCCGCAACTATTATTACAGGCACAGCCACCTCAAGCGGAGCAATATTTAACGATGCCGCCACCGCAAGAGCGCCGAAGCCGACGTGAGAAAGTCCGTCGCCAATCATAGAATAGCGCTTCAGCACAAGGGTCACGCCGAGCAGAGCGGCGCAAAGCGAAACGAGGATTCCCACCGCAAAGGCGCGAATTATAAAGTTGTAGGAAAACATTTCAGTGAGCATCTCAATCATTTTGCCGCTCCCTTCACGCTGCTGCGGTTATGCTGACAGTCATCGCACGGACAGCTTGTAATCATAAACTTTTTGCCTATATCGGAATGTAAATACTGATGAGCCGAGCCGTAAAAATAATTGCTGCGTGAAAGATGAAGTATCTTTGAAGCGTTATTTACGGAAGCGGTGACATCGTGAGAAACCATAATAATCGTTATTCCCTTTCGGTTTAAATCCTTTATGAGAGAATACATATCCGAGGTTGCTTTGGGGTCAAGACCGGTCACGGGTTCGTCCAAAATTAAAAGCTTGCTTGTTGCGCACAGGGCGCGGGAAAGCAGAGCGCGCTGCTGCTGCCCTCCGGAAAGCTCTCTGAAGCATTTTTTGCGCAGAGGATAAATTCCGGTGAGCTCCATATTTTTTGCGGCAATATTCTTCTGCTCTCTTGAATAAAACAGCGTGTGCCTGTTGTTCAGACAGCCCGAAAGCACAACCTCGCTTACCGAAGCGGGAAAATCCTTTTGAAGCACGGTTTTCTGAGGAAGATAACCTATTTCATTTTGCTTGAGTCCGCTGCCGTACTCAATTTTTCCGCTGAGGGGCTGAATCAAGCCGAGCAGGCACTTCATCAGCGTGGTTTTGCCCGAGCCGTTCTCCCCCACTATGCAGACATAATCCTTTTCATAAATATCAAGCGACAAATCGGAAAGCACCGTTTTGCCCTCGTAGCCCATTGAGGCATTTTTTATTGAAATAAGCGGTATCACGACAGCGCCTCCTTTAAAGCTTCTGCATTTTGTTCCATTAAAGAAATGTAGGTTTCTCCGTTTTCAAACTGCTTCTTGGTAATGTTATGGCATGAATAAAGCTTTATCGGAACAGCGTTTGTATCCTCGGATATAAGTTGTGCGGTGTTGCCGTTTGAAAAGTCAAGGTAAAAAACCACCGGTACATTTTCGTCACGCACATAATCTATCAGGTAGGTTACCGTTGCTATGCTCGGCTCGGTTTCACTGCTGCATCCGGGAAAAGCACACTCATAATCGAGATTATAATCGGTCACAAAGTAAAGAAAAGGAAATCTGTCGCCGAAAACCACATCGTTTCGTTTCCCGTTTTGTACAATATCCGAAAAGGTATCGTCAAGACTTTGAAGCCGGGCAATATAATCGTCTGCATTATCCGCATAAAAATCGGCATTTTCCGCATCGGCGCCGGCAGCTTCCCGTGCGATTGCGGAAACAAGGCTCTGACTGTTGCGCACGGATGTCCAAATATGCTCGTCGTACTCATCACCCTGCGTGTGGTCGGGATTTTGCTCATACAGCGGCGTAATATAATCCATCATACACATAATTTTAATGTCCGAGTTTTGAAAGGAATCAAGCACGCTTTCAACCCATTCATCACTCTCACCGCCGTTATATATGAATATGTCGCAATTTTCTATTCCGACTATGTCGGAAGGCGAAGGGTCGTAATCGTGCGGCTCACTGCCCGGAGAAAGCAAAAGCTTGACATTCGCCTTGTCCTGCGTAACATTCATTGTAAAATCATAATAAGGAAAGATAGTAGTGACAATTTTCAGTTTGCCGTTATCCTCGGAAAAGCTGTCGCCGTTCGAGCTGCATCCGACAATCATCGGCGCCGCTGCAGCAATAAGCAGACAGGACAGAACAAGCGAAATAAATTTTTTCATTACACATTCTCCGAAAATTAAGATAAAATAAAGGGCTGCACAGAATTATTCGTAATGCAACCCCTTACTCTTAATATTATTTGTTTATTACTTCGATTTAGAAGCAGCTTTCTTAGCTTTTTTATGATTTTGCCACATTACCCAAAGAGGACCTGCTATGCAGAGTGAAGAATAACAGCCGGAGATAAGACCTATCATCATCGGAAGAGCGAAATCCTTAACAGAGGAAATGTTGTAAGCCCAAGCAACAATGTAAACTATAAGAACTGCAATAACCGTCGTAACCGTAGTAATAATCGTTCTCTTAATTGTTTTTGATGAGCTGAGGTTAAATACCATACCGACATCTGCTTTGCTGCCCAGCACTCTTCTCTCCTCGCGGACACGGTCGTAGATAACGATGGTATCGTTCAGCGAGTAGCCTAAAATCATAAGAACAACTGCAATGAAGCTTGAATCTATAGGCATTTGGAAAATTACATACAGGAAATAAATCATTGCAATATCGTGGAACAGAGCGACAAGAGCCGTAACGCCGGCGGACAAACCGCCTATTTTCTTAAATCTGATTGTTACGTAAAGAACCATCAGCACGCTTGCAAGAGCAACAGCCGCAAGACATTTGAGCAGAAAGTTAAAGCCCATTGAAGCGTCAACTGAGCTTGACTCAAGGCAAACAAAGTTGTTGTCGGGATATTTTTCCTGAAGATCTGATTCAAGGTTCTGCTGAATGTTTGTAGAAATTGCATCGTTGCCCGAGAACTGAACGGAAACATTGTTGCCCGTATCACCCATAAGGTCGGTTGAGAACGAGGTGGTGATTCTGTCCTCGGTCATATTCTGAATGAAATCATCAAGCTCGGTTTCATCAATTTCGCCCGTATAGCTGAATTTGATTGAAGCACCGCCCGAAAACTGAATGTCAAGGTTGGCACCGAAGATAATGTTACAGATAATGCCTATTACAATAATTCCGATTGAAATGCCGAAAAATCTTTTTTTGTGACCGACACAAGCAATTATTTTTTTGCCGTTGTTATACTTTTGGCTTACTTCTTCAACAGTCATCTGTGAATTTGCTTTAGTCTGAATATCATTTTTCATTCTTAGCACCTCCAAACAACCATTTTTTACGCAAGCATTTATATCCTGCAATACTTCTGAGCATTACACGTGAGCAGAATACACCCATTATGAAGTTTGAAATTACGCCGACAAGAAGCGTATAACCGAATGAGTAAATTGTACCTGTGGTTGACTCTCCGAAGATTGCGGACAAAATGTTTGAAGGACCGAATACAAGTATCAGGATGATTGATACGATGATTATGGTCATATTACCGTCGACAATAGCGGTAAGAGAATTCTTGGTGCCGCGCTCAAGCGCACCGTCAAGAGTTCTTCCCATTCTAAGCTCTTCCTTGATACGCTCTGCGGTAATTACGTTACAGTCAACGCCCATACCTATTGAAAGGATAAGACCGGCAATACCGGGCAGAGTCATTGTAAAGGATGAAATTGTTGTGAAGTAACCCGATACGGCGGCAAGTGAAAGACCGACCTGACCCGTAAGGGAAATAACGGCGATAAATCCGGGGAGGCGATAGAAAACTATCATAATAATTGCAATTACAATAAAGGCTATTACACCGGCAACGCCCATTACATTGAGTGAGTTTGAACCGAGCGTCGGGCTGATTGTGCCGTAGGTGTCGGTTTCAAGCTGGAAGGGCAGCGCGCCTGCGTTGATTTTCTCGGCAAGCTCTGTAGCCTCTTCTGCTGTAAAGTCGCCCTCAATCTGAGCCTGACCGTTTGTTATGGTGGAATTAACCGTCGGAGCGGACAGCATAATGTCGTCCATCCAGATTGAAATGGTATCGTTAAGATACTCGGTGGTCATTTCCTCAAACAGCTCTGCACCCTCGTCGGTAAAGGTAAGACTTACTACATACTGCGAGGTACCGCTGTCATCCTGATATACCTGAGCTTCTGCGGATTCTATGTACGAGCCGTCCATAAGAACCTCTTCGGTATCGCCTGTAGGCGTCTGATAAATATACTCGCCGTCCGAGCCTACTTCAACCGACTCGTAATCACTGCCGGGACGGAAGGTAAGCTCTGCGGTTGATGATATTTCATCAATAGCCGACAAAGCGTCATAATCCTCTTCATCTGATTTCCAAGGGAAACGAACGATGATTCTGTCGCTTCCTTTGTCGGCGTACAATTCGTAGTCGGTAATACCCTGAGAAATCATACGCAGCTCAATAATTGATTTTGCAGATTCCAACTGTTCGTCAGTTGCATCTACGTCATTGGCAGGTTTGAATGTTGCTTCAACGCCGCCCTTGATGTCAATTCCCCATCGAATGTCGCTGATGCCCTTTAATACTGTGTTTTTGTTGTCGCCTGTGTAATAGGATACTCCGAAAATCGCAGTAAACGAAAAGGCAAGTATCAGCAAAGCAACAATGAAGAACACAGGCTTTGGAACTCTTTTCATGCCTTTGAAACCTCCGTGATATAATTGTCTGTAATGCGGATAACAAAAAAATAACCCTGTTGCGCACGCACAATTACAGACGTAACAGAGTTATTATAAGTTTTTTTTGCCAAAATGTCAATGGATATCGGAATATTTGATAAAAAAACATTTTACTTTCGGCTATTTTACAACTTTTTGTAAGGTTTTAGAAATTTATTTACCGAGAATTTTCTCACATGCAGCCAGTTTTGCGCAGACGCAAAATACATCCATAGCAGTTTTAAGCTCATCATTAGGCGGAAATGTGGGAGCAATTCGGATGTTGGAGTCGTTGGGGTCAATGCCGAGAGGATAGGTCGCACCGGCACCGGTCATAACCACTCCGGCCTTTTTGCAAAGTGAAACAACCCTCTTTGCGGTTCCGTTCCTAACGTCAATGCTTATAAAGTAGCCTCCGTTCGGTTCGGTCCATTTTGCAAATCCGGTTTCCTCAAGCTCATTTTCAAGGGCATCGGTCACAATTTTAAATTTCGGATTCAAAATTGCCTTATGCTTTTGCATATGCTCAATAACGCCGTCGTAATTTTTGAAAAACATAACGTGGCGGAGCATATTAAGCTTGTCGTATCCAATTGTTTCGTAATTATACCTTTCTTTGAATACCTTAAGGTTGTTCTCAGAAGCCGCCATAGCTGCAACTCCCGCACCGGGGAAGGTAATCTTTGAGGTTGAACAGAAAATAATCGGCAAATCCTCATTTCCGTACTTTTTGCACTCGTCAAATATATTAAGCAGGGTGTCGGGAGTGTGGGGGTTTTTTTGTTTTAAGGGTTTGTTTTTTTTTAGGTTAGGACGCGTCCCAGGGTTTTTTTTTTTTAGGGTGGGAAAAATGGTGG
>JAJQDK010000064.1 GCA_021202245.1 Clostridiales bacterium | reverse complement strand
GCATTTGCAGGCACCTTAGCCTACCGTCAAAAGAAAAATAAAGGCTGATTAAAGCTTGAATCAAAGAATTAACACCACAGGCTTGTTAAGCCGTCACAAAGGCACCCTCGATTCGTTCGGGGGTGCCTTTCGTATCCTCTGTTGGTAATTTCACCGTTTTAGTCTAAATTTCCTGACTTGCCGTATTTTTCTGTTTATGTTATAATGACCGTGCAGCAAGCTTTTATCTGCACACAGTACGGCTTGCGGAGGTATATGTACAAAATTTGCAAAAGGGAGAACAAAATGAAAATCAAAATTTTATTATCCGTATTGGTTTTATCGCTTATATTCGGCTGCACTGCGTGTTCGGGCGGCAGCTCAGAATCTGAGCCCGAGCCTTATTCAACAGGCACCGAGCAGTCGGAGGATGCTGAAGAGACAGCGGCCGAATCCACTCTCGGACAGACGTCCGCTGCCGAAACCGAGGCGGAAACAACAGCAAATTATGAAGAAATTGAAGTAATGATTGAGTATATGAGCGTTGAGGAATAGGTGGGACAGATGTTTTATGTCAGATGCCCCGAAACCGATGCTGCGGAAACCGTTTCAAAATATCATCTCGGCGGTTATATCCTGTTCAGCAGAGATTTTGACGGCAAGACAAGCGACGAGGTTATTTCTGACATTGCAAGCTATCAGCAGGAAGCCGATATTCCGCTTTTAATCGGTGTTGACGAGGAGGGCGGCACGGTAGTGCGTGTCAGCAGCAATCCCAATCTCAGAAGCACTCCGTTTTTGTCTCCGAGCGACACCTACGCAGAAGGCGGATGGGATGCAATAGAGGAGGATGCCGAGGAAAAGGCTGATTTGCTCCTCTCGCTGGGCATTAACGTAAATATGGCGCCCGACTGCGACATCACCTCCGACCCCGATGCCTTTATGTATTACCGTTCCTTCAGCAGCAATGTTGACAATGAGTGCAAGTTTGTTACTACATATGTTGAGATAACAAAGTCAAAGCAGCTCGGCACGGTATTAAAGCATTTCCCTGGCTACGGCAACAACACCGACACCCACACCGGCATCGCCTATGACGACCGTGACTATTCCGAATTTGAGGAAAATGACTTTAAACCCTTTGAATCGGGAATTGCCGCAGGCGCCGACTGTATTCTTGCTGCCCACAACATAGTAACCTGTATGGATAGCGAATACCCTGCATCTCTCTCGGAAAACGTACATAATATAATCAGAGATGAGCTGAATTTTGACGGGGTAATTATGACGGACGATTTGTCAATGGACGCTATCACCGACTACACCGGTGAGGACAGCGCAGCCGTATTTGCGGCAAAATGCGGAAACGATGTTTTGTGCTGCACCGATGTTGACGTTCAATATCCGGCGGTGCTTGAGGCGGTGCAAAACGGCGAGATTTCCGAGGAGCAGGTAAATCAGTCGGTCAAGAGAATTTTAATCTGGAAGCAGAACCTGGGACTTATTTGATTTTGCACGGAAGTCTGCATTGATATTTCTTTTTTAGAAAAATAGTTGTATTACACGATATTAAAAAATAAAATATACTGAATTTATAAGAATTTTCGGTTGACAAAGGGGAAAACCTTTTGTATAATAATAGACAGCGTTTTTAATATGCGTTTTTGCGGTCAAGAGGTGCGGATATGCTTTTTGAGCTGAAATCAGTCTTCCAAAACGAGGGAGAAGCAAAACAGGTGAATTACAGGCTTGATATGGCGGATGTCAGCGTTGACGGCGTTTTTCCATTCAAAACTCCGATTGACGTTACCGCAGAGGCAAGCAACAGGGCAAGTCTGATAGGACTTCGGATTGACGTCTGTTTTGATTACGTCCGCAACTGCGACAGATGCGGCGAGGAATTTTCCACAGCCGTTAAAAAGAGCTTCAGTCATAAGCTTGTGCAGAATCTGATTGACGACGGCAACGACGATTATATTGAAACACCTGATTTTAAACTCGAGCTTGATGAGCTTGTTATTTCTGACATTTTGCTTTCACTTCCGCAAAAAAATCTTTGCAGGAAGGACTGCAGGGGCTTGTGTCAGATTTGCGGGCAGAACCTTAACACGGGCAGCTGCTCCTGCGACAAGCGTCAGATTGACCCAAGACTTGAGATACTGAAACAACTTATGGATTAACATAAACATTGTAAGGAGGTCTTTGTAATGGCAGTACCTAAGAGTAAAACATCACACGCAAGAAAGAGCTCAAGACGTTCAACGGTTTGGAAGCTTAACGCTCCCACGCTTACTGTTTGCCCCAACTGCGGAGAGTATATGGCAGCTCACAGAGCTTGCAGTAACTGCGGTATGTATAACGGCAGACAGGTTATCGTTAAGAAGGACGAAAAGTAATTTTTGCTCAAGTTAAGACTGCCGATTTAATCGGCGCTTACTTCAAACATTACGGGCGGCAGTTATTCTGTGTGCCCTTTTGTTTTGTGCTTTGTAAAAATGTTGACCGAATGTTGATTATTCATTCGGATTTGAGTAAAATATGTTTAAGGCGGTGCAGGACGTGAAAGGCTTGCTTGTTCACGCTTGCCGCAATACGGTGTACGGCACACGCCGTAATCACCTTTGGGAGTGATAAGATGAGTAAACCCGTAATAGCAATTGTGGGCAGACCTAACGTAGGCAAATCAACGCTGTTTAACAAGCTGATAGGGCAAAGACTGTCAATAGTGGACGATACTCCGGGGGTTACCCGTGACAGAATATATGGGGAGGTTGAATGGTGCGGCAGTACTGCGCTTGTGGTAGACACGGGCGGCATAGAGCCGCAGTCGGACGATGTTATCCTTGTTCAAATGCGCCGTCAGGCACAGCTTGCAATAGACACGGCAAACGTTATTATCCTTGTAACGGACTGCAAAAGCGGTATGGTTGCCACCGATATGGACGTTGCCCAAATGCTCCAAAAATCCGGCAAGCCCGTAATTGTGTGCGTGAACAAGTGCGACGCTCTCGGCGAACCGCCGGCTGATTTTTATGAATTTTACAACCTCGGGCTGGGCGACCCGGTGCAGGTGTCGGCTGTTCACGGTCACGGAACGGGAGATTTGCTCGACTGTGTATTTGAGTTCTGCGATACCGATTCTCAGCTTGAGGAGGACGACGACGTAATAAATGTTGCCGTTATCGGCAAGCCCAATGCGGGAAAATCCTCGCTTGTTAATAAGATTACACACGAGGACCGCTGTATTGTTTCCGACATTGCAGGAACCACCCGAGATACCATTGATACGCTTGTAGAAAACAAATACGGCAAATTTAATTTTACCGATACCGCAGGTTTGCGCAGACAGAGCAAAATTTATGATAATATTGAAAAATACAGCATTATCCGCGCCAAAATGGCGATTGAACGCAGCGATGTATGCGTTATTATGATTGATGCAACAGAGGGAGTAACCGAACAGGATACCAAGGTAGCAGGACTTGCTCACGATGCAGGCAGAGCGTGCATTTTGGCGGTAAATAAATGGGACGCTGTTGAAAAGGATGGCAAAACAATGCAGGAATTCCGCAAAAAGCTCGATGCCGACTTTGCTTTTATGTCATATGCGCCTCAGGTGTTTATCTCTGCAAAAACAGGAATGAGGATTGACAGGCTGTTTGAATACATTGTAAGCTGCAACGAGTCTGCAAACCGCAGAATTAAAACCGGTATGCTCAACGAGCTGTTGGCTCAGGCTACCACACGGGTTCAGCCTCCCTCGGACAAGGGAAAAAGACTGAAAATTTACTATATGACTCAGGCATCAGTAAAACCGCCGACGTTTGTATTTTTCTGCAACAACGCTCAGCTGTTTCATTTTTCATATCAGCGTTACCTTGAGAACAGAATCAGAGAAGCGTTCGGGCTTGAGGGCACGCCCGTAAAAATAGTTATCAGAGAAAGAGGCGAAAAGTAATGAGTGTTTATTTAACTTTTTTTGCTGAAAATTGGTGGAGAATTTTAATTACCGCGCTTGCGGCATATCTGCTTGGCAGCATCAACACAGCCGTGCTTGTTACCAAGATTGTAACAAAGGGAAAAAAGGATATTCGTCAGATGGGCAGCGGCAACGCCGGCTTTACCAACGTACTGCGCAGTGTGGGTAAGGCTCCCGCCGTTGTCACAATAGTATGCGACGCGCTCAAATGCGTTATTGCGGTGCTGTTCGGTTCCTTTATATTTTCCTTTGTTCAGGCAGATACACAGGTTCTCCAAAATGAATTTGTAAACTGCGGAAAGTACATCGCCGGCATTTTTTGCATTCTCGGTCATTCCTTTCCCGTCTATTTTCACTTTAAGGGCGGAAAGGGTGTTGTCACCGCTGCCGCTTTGATTGCCGTTGAGGACTGGCGAGTGTTTATCTGCATAATTCTTACCTTCCTCATAGTGTTTGTTATTACCAAGATTATTTCCACTTCAAGCATTATTTCCGCAATTCTGTATGCGCCCTATACTTTTGCGGTTACCTTTATATTTGATTATCTCAGCGGATCGGGCTGCTCTTTGTCATATGTGATTTTATCCACGGCAGCCTCGCTGATTATCGCTGTTTTTGTTATAGTAAAGCACAAGGCGAATATCGGACGTCTTATCAGGGGAGAGGAAAAGAAAATCACCGCCGGAAAAAGCAAAGAACAATAAAGTCAGCCACTCCTTGTTTAAAAAAGCTGTCAAAAGCAAATAAATGTTGACGGACCTGTCGATTGGGTGTAAAATAAAGCTGTAAATAAAAGTATATTACATACCGATTTGAAAGGATGATAAAAATGTCGGACTGTGTTTTTTGTAAAATTATCGACGGCTCAATTCCCTCAAAAAAAGTATATGAGGACGACAAAATTATTGCGATTTATGACTTGGATCCCCAGGCTCCCGTACATGTTTTGTTTATGCCCAAGGAGCATATCTGCTGCGCAAATGCGCTCAATGAGGACAACTGCGGCATTGTGGGACACATTTTCTCAAAAATCCCCGAGGTTGCAAAGGAACTGAAGCTTGACAACGGCTACCGCATTGTGAACAACTGCGGCGAGGACGGAGGTCAGACCGTAAAGCATTTGCATTTTCACCTTTTGGGCGGCAAAAAGCTTAACACAACTATGGTGTAACAGCGCAAACTCTTTGCCTTAGCTTTTGTCGGTAAAATTTACTTTATTAAGGATTGAATAACTATGAAAAGACCGCTTGGATTGATTGGTTTAACCTACCTTTCAGTTCTTGCGGTCGTTTTTTACCTATACAGCACGGCGCTTGTCGCCGCAATCATTGCTGCTTCGCTGCTGACTGCCGCGGCAGTCGCTTTTCTCAGGCTTAAGCGGTCAATAAAAATTTCCGTTGCGGTCACGGCAATAACCGCTGTTTGCGCCTGTCTGTCGGTATTTGCATATACAAATTTAATCTACCTGCCGATTACGGATAAATATTCCGATAAAGAAATAAAAATCAGCGGATATATTTGCGACGAGGTTCAAAAAACCGACGGCAGTCTGACCTATACAATAAAGACTGATACCGTAAACGGAGAGCCCGAGAAAATTAAAATTCAGCTCACTTCCTACAGCGACTTACAGCTTGAGGACTTTGACGTAATCAATGCCGACCTGCACACCTATGCGCTTGACTACAACACTTCTCTCAGCAAAAAGATTTTTCTCAAGGCATACACAAGCGATGATTTTGCTGTTGAGAGTACAGCAGATAAGCATATTTCTCCCTATTACTTCGCCGTGCAGGTTCGCAAGGGGATGAAAACTGCCCTTGACGAGCTGCTCCCCGAGGATTATTCCTCACTGTGCAAGGCTGTTTTGCTTGGCGATAAGCTCTCTCTGCCGTCCGATATAAAAAGCTGTTTTACCGACACCGGAACCACCTTCCTCATAGTTGTATCGGGTATGCACCTGTCAATAGTGGTTGCCTTTGTCTTATTTCTTATAAAGAAAATAACTAAAAATTATTATATCATTTTTCTAAGCGTTTTTGTTACCGTCATTGCCTTTGCGGCGCTCACGGGATTTACCTCTTCCGTCGTGCGTTCAGGCGTTATGGTGATAATTACCTATTGCTCACGCCCGCTGATAAGAAATACTGATGCCCTCAGTTCATTGGGAGCGGCTGCGCTGGTATTGACAATAACCAATCCCTTTGCAGTCGGCGACATAGGAATGCTGCTTTCCTTTGCCGCCACAGCCGGCATAGTCTTGTGGTCCGGCAAGCTTTCAGCTTATATGCTTGCAAAATTCAGATTTAAAAACAGACCCTTAAAATATATAATAAACGCTGTTTCGGTTTCGCTTTCCGCTTCAATTTGGGTGCTGCCGGTGTCGGTTGTCGCCTTTGACAGGATTTCTCCCTTCGTAGTTTTGGTTTCTCTGCTCTCGGAGCCTTTCGTCAGCGCTTTAATTGTATGCTCTCTGCTTTCGGCAATATTATACATCTGTCCGTTTATCTCTTTTCTTGCCTATCCGTTTGCCCTTGCTTCAGGGCTTTTGGCAAAATACATATTGTTTGTCGAGCGTGTGTTTGCTTCAGTTCCTTATTGCTCCGTAAATACCGACAGAGCCTATTTTCACGTTTGGCTTGCGGCTGTTCTTGTCCTCGCTTTTGTCGGGATTTTTGTCAAAAACAAGCCGAAATACATAAAATGCACGGCGGCAGCCTCTTTTGCGCTTCTCTTAACGGGTTGGGCAGTCTATGCCGTTTTGTCTGAAAATATCAGCACCGTCAGCATTTGCTCTGTCGGCAGCGGAGTAACCGTTTATGCGGAATGCGGTGATAACGTCAGCGTGCTGTCCTGCGGAGGAAGCAGTCTGAAGGCTGACGATGTAACAGAGAGCTTAGAGGGCAAATATCTTGAAATCGACAATATTATAATTCCGAATACGAAAAATAAATACTCCTTTTATCAGTCAAGACTGATAAGTGAATTTGACGTATCAAATGTTTTGGTATATGATAGTGACAGTCAAAACCAAAGTCTGCTAACCTCCTATGACGGTCAGAGCAGGAGCGTGTTCGGCGATAATGTCAGCTTTACGCTGGATCTCTCAAGCAGCACGGCGTGCGACATATACAGCATAGACGGCGTCACAAGCCAGTATGTCAGAAACGCCGACACAACCGTTTTGTTCATTGCGGGCCGTGCCGATGCCTCTGCTTTGCCCGATAAAATCAGAACGGCTGATTACCTGCTTATTGACAAAATACCCGACAATATTGATTTGCTCAGCTGCGGCACGGTCATATTTTCCGGTACCGAAAGCCAATACGAGGATGCCCGGGAGCAGCTTAAAGAGGACGGATATTCCTTTGAAGAATTATTTGACAGTGTAATTCCCACATACAGGGGCAGCGTGACAATAAATTTAAATGACGGAGGATACTATGCCGAAGATAACTGAAACAGAGCTGAAAAAACAAATTAAATCAAAGCAGTTTTCTCCGTTTTATGTAATTTACGGAACTGAGCAGATGTTTGTAAAGGGCTACACCGAAAAGCTTGTGCAAGCCGTTGCCGGCAAAAATCCCTCCGACTTCAACTACCACATTTTCAGCGGAGAGGTAAACCTCGATGATTTTGCCGCTTCGCTCAATATTGTATCGTTTATGAGTGAATACAACTGCGTGCTTGTGTCCGATATGTATTTTGACAATATGAACAAGGACGATCTCGATAGATTTGCCGAAATCACCAAAGCCGTTCCGCAGGGAACGGTTCTGATTGTTTCAATGCCGACCTACACTCCGTCAAAAAACGCCTCTGCGTTCAAAAGTCTGCTCAAACGTGCCGAAAAGCTCGGCTCCGTCTGCGAGTTCAAGCAGCTCAATTCGTCAATGCTTGAACGGTATATCGCAAAATGGGCTAACGCAAACGGCAAAATGATTTCACGGGTGAATGCCGCCAAGCTTATTTCAAGCTGCGGCGACGACCTCAATATGCTCAAAAATGAGGTTGATAAAATCAGCGCCTACGCAGGCGGAGAGGAGATTACCTCCGAGGATATCGAAAAGCTTGCTTCCGTAAATCTTGAAACCAAAATTTTTGCTCTGTCAGACGCCGTTCTCAACGGCAACGGACAAAAGGCGTTTAACACGCTCAATTTGCTTTTTTATCAGCGAGAAGAGCCGATAATGATGCTTTACGTTCTCTCGTCCTCATACATAGACGCCTACAGAATAAGGATTGCCGACCAATGCCTTATATCCAAGGACGATGTTGCAAAGGACTTCAATTATAAAAACAGGGCTTTCACTCTTTCAAACGCGCGCAAAGCCACCGCAAGGGTTTCAACCGAGGCGCTGCGAAAGAGCCTGTGCGTGCTGATGCAGGCTGATGAAAGGTTCAAAACCTCCTCGGTAAACGCCCGTGTGTATATGGAGCAGATTATAGCGCAGCTTTTGCTGATTGCCAAAGAGGGGAGGATATAGGTGCTGAAAATTAAAGAAGCCGTAATTGTTGAGGGAAAGTACGACAAGATAAAGCTAAGCTCAATAGTTGATGCGCCCGTGATTGAAACAAACGGATTTCGGGTGTTTTCCGACAGAGAAAAGCAAAACCTCATACGCAAAATTGCCGAGGTCAAGGGAATACTTGTTCTGACCGACAGCGACGGCGCAGGCCTTGTGATACGCAATTTTTTGAACGGCGCAGTTGACAGCTCAAAAATCAAGCATTGCTACATTCCTCAGATAGAGGGCAAGGAAAAGCGAAAATCCGAAAAATCCAAGGAGGGCTTTTTGGGCGTTGAGGGAGTCAGCGACGAGGTGATTTTGAACGCAATCAAAAGCAGCGGAGCCACCGTTATAGGCGCAGAAAGCGAGCGGTGCGATGTCGAAATGACAAAGGCAGATTTGTATGACCTTTCGCTCACCGGTGTCAAAAATGCCGACCGAAACCGCAAAAGACTGCTCAGGCACCTTAATCTTCCCGACTATCTCTCAACCAATGCCATGCTCACCGCCCTTAATTGCTTATATTCTCTTGAGGAGCTTAGGGAGCTTATCAAAACCCTCGGATAAATCCTCAACCTCGTAGCTGCGGTCACTGACCGCCACAGTCACTTTGCGACTTCGTAGGGGTATTCCCTTATCAAGGGAATACCTCAAGGGGAAGCCTTGCTGAGAGATGACGTTTTCCTGCTTATTCAAGCCTTCCTTTTGAAGGGAAGGTGGCGGTAAAGCTTGCTTTACCGACGGATGAGTTGTAGGAGCTTTAGCTCCGTATACCTTATAAAAACTATATTTTCAGCGGATAACATCCGCAGTCACGGCTCCGCCGTATTCGTACCGTCGCTTTGCGACCACGTGGGCACGGCTCTGCCGTATTCGTAGCGGCGAACAGTGTTCGCCACAGTCGCTTTGCGACTTTGTAGGGGCTGATATTATCTGCCCGCACGGCGAAGCCGTCCTTACAAAAACTATATTTATGGCGGTCACTGACCGCCGCTGCGAACGTGCGGCATTTTATAAATTGCGGTAAATTATACGACAGCACACAGTTATATGCCTTGCGGCAATAAATTACACAACTTATTTTTCTTATGCTGACGGCATCCGCATTAAACAACATCATCACCGAATAAAATCATCGGCTTTAGGCAAAACTAAGGTCGGTGATTTTTTATGAACAGACTCAAAAGCGATTGCATTTTGTTTTCAATCGGCGGCGTCGGCTATGCACTGCTTGAAATTTTGTGGCGTAGAAAAACCCATTGGACAATGGCGCTCACGGGCGGCACCTGCTTTGTTTCGCTTTACAGATTTTATCAAAGACATTCCAAAATGAAGCTTGTGTCAAGGTGCCTTTCGGGCAGCGCAATCATAACATTCATCGAGTTTTTCTGCGGCTGTATCGTAAATTTAAAATACAAGCTCAATGTTTGGGACTACTCCGACTGCCGCTATAATCTAAAGGGTCAGGTTTGCCCGTTTTACAGTACCCTTTGGGCATTGCTGTGTATTCCGCTCAGCGCCCTCTGCAACCGCATTAACAAAAGAGAGAAATCCCTCGCCGAATTCCACCCCCGCCCGTAGCGGCGCAAACGCTTGACTGAGCGAAAGCCTTTCCTTGATAGCGGAACATAAAGCTCTGCGAAAGCCTTCCCTTTGAAGGGAAGGTGGCGGTAAAGCTTGCTTTACCGACGGATGAGTTGTAGGCGTGCAACGCCGTGTAACCTTACCAAAACTATACTCCTTGCGGATAACATCCGCAGTCACGGCTATGCCGTATTCGTAGCGGCGGTCAGTGACCGCCACAACCGCTCCACCCACCACTGTGTGCCTGCGTACAATTTCCCACACGTCCGTAGCGGCGAACAGTGTTCGCCACGGATACATACGTAATAGTTATATGCACTGCATACCACTGTCCGCAAGCGTATATTAACTATCGAATTTGTAGGGGCTGATATTATCTGCCCGCACGGCGCAGCCGTCCTTATAAAAGTATATTTTTTATAATGTTCACGGAGCTAAAGCTCCTACACCTCATCAGTCTGCTCCGCAGCCAGCTTTTTTCTGCGAAAACGGCAAACCCTTTGTCACTTCGTGACATTTCCCTTATCAAGGGAATACCTCAAGGGGAAGCCTTGCTGAGAGATGACGTTTTCCTGCTTATTCAAGCCTTCCCCTTGAGGGGAAGGTGCCGAAGCTTGCGAGGCGGATGAGGTGTAGGCGTGCAACGCCGTGTAACCTTATAAAAACTATAATTTAATATCATCCATTTTTGATTTAACGGTAAACAAGTAAAATTTTATCAAATGTTTTACTTTAAATAAAAACATCCTGCCTTCATCACGGGCGGATACTATCCGCCCCTACGGACGTGTGGATAATTATACCTCCGCACACAGCGGTATACATTGCGGCAATGTCGCCCCTAACCACCAACCACTACTCACTAATCACTAATTACTCCAAACTCCCCTTCACGCTCTCCACAAAAAACTTCCGTCACATTTACTAATTCTCATCACACAAATTTATCATAATTTACAAAAAAATCAAAACTTAATTAAAAATTATTGAAACTTGTCTTTTATGGTGTTATAATTACTGTAAAATATATGTAAAAATGTGGACGAATATGTCCTTTTACGAGCCGAATGTTTTTAACTTATCTTGATTTTGTAAATTCAACTTCAATTTGTAAAATCCGATAATCCCTGCAAACCGGTCAAAAACATTCACCGCAGGTCAGGCGGTAACAGCCGAAATTCATCATTCATACTCATCAGCGCCGCCGTCGCTTTGCGACCGCATGGGCACGGCTCCGCCGTCAATGTTCCGTCGCTTTGCGACCGCATGGGCACGGCTCCGCCGTTATTGTTCCGTCGCTTTGCGACTTCGTAGCGGCGGTCAGTGACCGCCACAACCGCACCGCTAACCACTGTGTGCCTACGTATTATTTCGCACTGCAGCCCGTGCCTCCCTCTGACGAGGGAGGTGGCACGCAAAGCGTGACGGAGGGAGAGAAAACGTAAGACTTTGATGCCGTATATCATAAAATAGCTGTTTATTCCATTAAAGGAAACGCTTTCTATGCTTCACTTTAGCCGACATCTACTAAAAAAGCCTTCTCTCCCTCAGTCTGCATACGCAGACAGCTCCCTCGTCAGAGGGAGCCACGGATTACGTGCAATAGCTTTTGCATTTCATCGCTAAATCAATATCGTTTTGCATCCCCCACCGGCAGGCGTGATGAACCCCTGATGAATAAAAAGGCATTTTCCCCGCACAACATAATTATGGAGGTAAAATTTATGAAAACTAAAATGTCAAGAATATGCAAAAAATCCATATCTCTTGTTCTCACGGTAATGCTCTTGCTCTCCACGCTTGCAATCGGCATTACTTCAGTCAGCGCAGCCGTATCTTCTGAAACAGCAACGATTTACGTTTATTCAACTTCATCTACACCTAAAATTTGGGCGTGGAGCGATGATTATACTGCTTCAAATTTTGTTGGTACTTCTACTTGGACTGATCGCCCGAGTATGACTTCGGCAGGTACTAACTTATATAGTTATGAATTATCTGTTAGTGCGCAATATGTAATCTTTACTTATGGCTCAAATGACACACAAACCAGTGATATAACATTACCTTCCGATTGGTCTACTAATCCTGTAATCTATAATACATATTCTTCACTTGATAGTGTTGGTTTATACTATTATGACGTTGAAAATACATCACTCATTGATATATATTATATATCGGGTCGCTTTAGAGTTAAAAGCAGCGAAGATGCCACGGATTATAAATATACATACAGCAGTGGCAATGATTGGGAGGAATCTTCTACAAATATTTCCTTTAACTATAGTGGAAGCGGGTTATATACTTTAAATACTTACTGCACGGTTTCTGAATTGTCACAATCAATAGGAAGTACTTCATATATTGGTTCTCCATTATTCTATTTATATGATGGAATAAGTGCTTATTATCAGCCAAGCAGTGATGTAGCGTTTGATGATTATTCTTCTTCAAGTAACGCCCTTTCATTAGTTTCCTCAACTACTCGTAGTCATTGTACTTATTTCAACAATACTTCAGACACTTCTACAGATTTAGTTACTATCTATTTTGACTCAAGCGCAGAAAAACTTTGGTACGAAGCCGGCTCATCCACCACAGCCGGCGCATACAAGCTCAGTGACAAGTCCGATGACAACGGCTCGGTAACATTTGCAAACAACACATCCACAGACTTAACCTCCGGCACCGCAAATGCCGGCGACACAATCACCGTTACGGTTACTCCGAATGACGGATATCTGTTTGGCGACGATTTCTCATTGACTGTAGCCGGCAAAACCACTTCAACTGATTATACTACTTATTGTGTAGTTAAAAACGATGGAACGGATTCAAAAACTTATGAATTTGTAGTGCCTGATGTTTCCACAACAGAAACCGGCTTCAACTTCACTGCAACCGGCTTTACGTTTGACAAGGCTTCTTATGTAGCCGGCACAAGTCAGCTCTATCTTGATGCCGACCCGAGCAATGAGGTCAACTCAAGTGCAACGCTCATTGCCCGCAACAAATACACAGGCTCAAGTCATGGCACTAACAGCTACTACACCTTCTATGCTCCTGCCGATATTGACCTTTCTAATGCAGTAATATGGAACGACTATGATAGTGATGTAACGCTCAAAGGCATAACAATTTCCGCCGGAAGCAGCGCAACTGTTTCACTTACAGCCGGCGAAACCTATACGCCCTCCGGCGCAACTACTACTCAAATTTATGTAATGCAGGGCTCCACCGATTCGTTGTACATTTCTCAGTCGAGCAGCCTGCCCACAACAACCGACAGCAGCTTAACAACCAAAGATTCTGTTAAGATTACCGGCGGTGAATATGTTACCTTGCAGGACGGAGAATATTCCTCCAGCACCATTAAGCAGGTAAAGGGCAGAGGTAACTCCTCTTGGGAAGCAAGCTACGAGATTTTCGGCAAATATGCCTTTAATATGAAGCTTGACACCAAAACAAACCTCTTTGGTATGTCCACTTCCAAAAACTGGTGCCTCCTCGCAAACAATGCCGATGAGTCAATGCTCAGAAATGCCCTCACCTACGACCTCGCCGATGCACTCGGACTTAACTCGCCCGATTATGCTTTTGTTGACATCTACGACAACGGCGAATATATGGGTCAGTACCTCGTTACCTCAAAGGTAGACGTTGGTAAAAACGACCTCGTTAAGGGCACAAGCATTGATGATATTAATGAAGACGCTGCGATTGCAGAAGGGCTTGAAGAGGTAGATGAAACTACTAACTACGGAACATACACCTACAAAGGCTCAAGCTATGATATGAAATATGCTACAGTTTGCACCGATACTTCAAGTATTGATTATTCAAGCGGCACATTCTTGCTTGAATTTGAAATTTCAGACAGGTATGATGATGAAGCCTCTTGGTTCATCTCTCCGCAGGGTCAAATCATTGTAGTTAAAAGCCCTGAATTTGCCACAAAAGAGGAAGTTCAGTATATCGCAGAAAAATTTGCTGAAATGGAAGCTTTGGCATATGCTGACAGCAGCGACACCTACCTTTCTGATTTAAGCGAATATATGGACCTTGATTCCTTTGCAAAGATGTATCTGATTCAGGAGCTTTCCGCTAACCTTGACTCAGCCGCAACCTCCTACTACATCACCTTTGATTGCTCCGCAGGCGATGATGCCCGTATGGTAGCTTCTCCTGTTTGGGACTATGACTGGGCATACGGTCAGTATGGAACAAAATCCGATAATAGCAACGCTAAGTATGATGTTAATGGTAACGTACTTGACCCGAGCGATGTTGATGCTTGGTACTCACGCAATAAAAATCAGGGCGACAGCTCAACTCAAAGCTCAGCATACAGCTTGCAGTCCAAGCTTGCAAACAATTCCTCGTTTATGTCCGTAATTAAAAAGGTTTGGAACGGCTCCGACACAACTCAGGGCTTCTATGACATAGTTCAAAATTATTACGGTACCGACAGTCAAATTGATGCTTGGTATAACGAGATTTCCGCTTCCGTTGCAATGAACGAAGCTCGTTGGGACTTCATCGCAAGCGACCCGTTAGTTACTGCAAGTTGGGGTTCACTGGACACCGGCGACACACTTGTAGATACAGTCAATTATCTTGAAAATACTTGGACTGCTGTTCGTGCAGCTTGGTTAGAGAATCAAATTAACAACATTGATTCTACTTATAAAACTTTAAGCTACTCCCAGTTTGCCGCACCGACCCTCACCGCATCATACAGTGATACCACACTTGCCGAGGGTGAATCTGCTACAGACGTAGCCACCGGCACAACCGTAACCCTCACCGCAGACACAACCGAAACCTATGTTACTTATCAATTCTATAATGGAGATACTTTGTTAGGTACCAACACCACAGGCTCATACGAAGTTACTCTCGATACTGCCGGTACATACACCTACACGGTTAAGACGGTTTATGAAGATGAGGCTAATTCAGTTTCGGATACTTCCAATGCTTCCGGCATTATCACAATCACCGCATCCGGCGACGATACCCCCACAATCAGCTCGGTATCTCTTACAAACAACACTTCCACGGTAACTGCCGGCGGCACAATCTCATTCACCGCCACGGTTGATAATGCAGATGCCACCTGCACCTACACTCTCTATCAGGCTTCCTCTGCATCCGAAGACGGCACAGTTGTAGTTACTGACAGTACATCTGCAAATCTCACCGTAACCGCACCCTCAACTGCCGGCACATATTACTATTATGTAGTCGCAACTGATTCAGACGGCAATACTGCAACCTCAACTCCTATCGCAGTAACGGTTCAGGCAGGCGCAGGCGATGATGATAGTAAGTTAATCACAGTTTACTTCAAGTCCTCGTCCACCTCAATGTATGTTCCGTCCGTAACTCTTAACGGCACAACATACGATATGACCAAGGTCACAAGGCTCGGCAAGTCCTACGACGGCACCATGGTATTCTATTGGTATTCCGCAACCCTCACGGTTGACACCACCTCGCAAAACACCGTAACCTTCACCACTGCCGGCACTGATATGAAGGCTTCATACTCAAGCTACTTCTCAACAGATGATACTGAATACTATTTCGCGGTTGAGGACCTTGTTGACGGCACCAAGGTTGTTGACCTCACCGATTCGGCTGAATACATTCAGAACTACTTCCATTCAGCTCGCCATATGGTAATGGGCAGCGATACCACCAAGATTAACGGTACACTCGGCTACACCAGAATTGACGGCGTAATGTACAGAATGGGCTCAAGCTTATCTGACCCGTCAGCAGACACGTTGACCGAAGCTGCCTCCACCGCCACCGTCAGCGTAGTTTCCGCAACCTTAGCTCAGAAGCTCGCAGTCGGCGCAACCTCCACCTCAACCCTCCAGGCACAGCTCCTCGATGTAAACGGTGATGGCACCGTAAATGTTGCCGACTCCACCCTCATTCAAAAGGCTGTCGCCAAATCATAATTACACACAAGTTTTAAACTTTGCTCACGTCCGTGCCTCCCTCTGACGAGGGTATTCCCCTAACAGGGGAAATGTCACGGAGTGACAAAGGGTTTGCCGCTTTCGCAGAAAGGTGTCGACGAACGGTGACGGAGGGAGAGAAAACGTAAAATTCTGATGTCGTATATCACAAAA
>JAJQDK010000121.1:1847-16354 GCA_021202245.1 Clostridiales bacterium | reverse complement strand
TTGTTTCAGGCATCAAAATGTTCAACGGTTGCTAATAATTCCGGCATTTCTGTCTTTCGCCGATATACGAATAGATTTGATTTTTAGCAGTACATTCGTACCTGTCTGTAGGTAAAGGCAGTATGGTTTTATTAAAAATTTGATAAAACTACATTCGTTTACCGTTAAATCAAAAATTGATAAAAATAAATTATAGTTTTTATTCTATTTTAATATATTTCTTGACTAATTTCTTAATATTGAGTACAATAAATTTTGAAGAAGGAGGTATTTCAATGCTTGATAAAGAAAAAGAAAAACGCCTTAGAGCTGTTAAAATTGCAAAGGCTATTAACAGCATTGAAGGCGTGCCTATTCCTGAACAAACTGAAGAAAATTTTTCAATGTGGATTGAAGGCAAAATCACAGACGAACAGTTGACTTCGGCTATGCTTTCTATATGTACAAAGGTATGATATGAGTAAATACGATATTTATCTTCAAGATGGCAGCAAGGTGTTGAAAAACAAACTCGGAATTACTGACGAAACTGCACTTGATAAAACTGAATCAATTATGGTAAGTACAAAAATGGCTTTGCTCTACAACAGCGGCTTTTCGGATTTTTCGTCTAAAGGAGTTTGTAAACTACACAAGACATTATTTGGAGATGTATATGATTGGGCAGGACAGTACAGAATTATTAATATTCAGAAAAAGGAAAAAATTCTTGCCGGTAAAAGTGTATGGTACTCAAACTGGGACACAATAGATAAAAATTTGCATACAGCTTGGGATAGAATAGACGCAGTTAATTGGAGCAATCTCACGCAGGAAGAGTTTGCACATAGCATAACTCATCTATTTTCTGCTATATGGCAAATTCATCCATTTAGAGAGGGCAATACAAGAACAACAGTATTGCTGATTGCACTGTTTGTTGAACATCATGGTTATTATTTTGATTATGAACTTATGGCTTCAAGTGCAGGCTATGTCCGTAATGCTTTTGTCCTCTGTTGCTTCGGTGAAAATTCTGAATTTGAGCATCTTGAAAAAATACTTCTTGATGCTATCAGTATAGAACCGATTGAAGATTCGGAAGACGATGAGATTGAATCAGAAACGAAATCCTCGAAATACGAAAAGTATTATACAAAGGATTATAAGCCTACACCACATGAGTACATTGAGAATAATTAAAATTCTCTATTCTTTCTTTACAGCATAGCAAATTTTGAACTATGGAATTATCAAAATAAGTAGTTGTAAATGGTGGTTATAAGAGCTAAAATACGGACAAAATATATAACTCTGACAGTAGGGTGAAACCAGACAAGACGGCTTAAGCACTGCGTTTAAGTCTTTTTTGATATAATTTTATGTACGGAGCACAGTCCGATTTTTCTGTTTTGGCGCTTGTTTCAGGCATCAAAATGTTCAACGGTTGCTAATAATTCCGGCATTTCTGTCTGTTACATCATCAAAATAACATTAATTTTCGGACTTTACGGAGGATAGATTAAAATGAATTTTAAAACTACTTTGGAACTTCTTGAAGTATTAGATCCTTTTATTGAAAATGCTAATATTACCGTTAGTGACAGGAGTAAAAATATAAAAAACAAAAACTTAAAATCAGACTATGTAATGATTGACAGAAAAAACAATATTGGGTTTGAGGTTTTCGACAACGAAATATCGGTTTTTTATTTTACAGAGCACTGTCATTTTGATGATTATGCTTCTGAACTTATTGAGGGTGAAGATGATTACATAAAACGAGCCAAAGATTTTTTATTTGAATTACTTCAAAACCAAATTCGGCATATGGAAATTTTCAAGGGTGAATCACTGCATTCGGAAAAATACTATATAGTTTACTGTGACGGCAGAGAAGATAAATATATTGGCGGCACTTGGTTTGGACTTGTAAGACTAATTAATCCTTTTTTGCAAAAAATCCAAAAAATAACCACTTGGCAATATGACAAATCAAAAGGTTATTTCACAAACCGCCAACCTAAAATTATCAACCCCGAAGCGATAGAAGTGATTGATGTAAATGAATACTGCTATATTGAGATTATAGAAAATCACAATAGCTACATTTATAATAATATGGATAGATATTTTGATGATTACTTTGGTATGTACTATTGGTCATCTGCCTTTAACATTATTCCGTCAGGTTTTTATGATACAAAGTACAATGCTGTTCAATCCGCAATGGAAGCATTAAAAAGCAGGAAATTTGATTAAACCGTTTCCGGTTTTTTTAACCTCAAATTCATCCGTAATGCCATTCAGTTTAGTTAATCTATTTTTACATAATACTGCTCCGTAATTTCTGCAGTTGTATGTCCAATCAGATCAGCAACCTGTCGTGGGGTTAAAGATTTGAATAATCCGTCCTTACAAAAATTATAATTTAATTTTATGAATTTTTGAATTTACTTTTTTGCTTATATAGCTTTATCAAGTTTTTATTTATAATTTGAATTTCTATAAATTATGACCTCTCAACAGAGGTTATAGGCTATCAATAAAATCCTCCAAAAGTCTTGAAAATAAAGGATTTATCGCAATGTGTTCACCTTATCCCTTTATATGATTTCACACAAGTTTACTCTTTCCCTGACTGCTTATAAGGGCAAAATCAAGGGCAAGAAAATCTAATAACAAGATATAACAAAGTGTGGCAATCGGGAAACTGTGATGTATGTGCGAATATATTATACTGGAGGATTTTATAATGGACAAGTACATTTATGACGAAAGCAATGGTTTATGGTACGAATTAGAGGGGGGATTATTATATCCCTTGCCTGACACTTCCCGAAGAAGAAAGCAAGCCTATCGGCATTCGGGGACAGCGTCATAAAACATACCTGAAAGAATACAGAAAAGCCGTCTACGCTACAATGCTAATTGAGGGCAAGCTGAATAGTTACCTTGCCGACATTGACAAACAGGCACAGGAACGCTTTAAAACGCTTATAGAGCAAATGAAACAGGCACAGGGTATCACGGAGCAGCTAAAGGCAGAAAATGCTTTAGAATGGGTTGGAAAAATGAATAACATAAGGGCGTGTGCTATGGAGATTGTAAATGACGAGATAATCTACGCATAACTATTTTGGAGGCAGGGTTTACTTCCTGCCTCCTTTATTATCTATTGACATCATTAGGAAAATCAGATATAATAGCAATGTTACTAATAGTAATATAAAGGAGAGGCGTATGGATAACATTATACTTGGTCTTTTGCTGTTGAGCAGCAGAACAATTTATCAATTGCGTGAGAGAATAGATAAAGGGCTTAATATGATGTATAGCAGCAGTATGGGAAGTATACAGGCTGCTATAAAGAAATTGCTTAATTGTGGATATATTCAGTATGAAGAAGCCGTTGAGAATGGAAAATATAAAAAAATTTATTCCATAACAGATAGTGGAAAACAAAATTTTATTGAGTGGGTATCCACCCCGATGGAAATACAGAGTAGCAAAAATTCTGAATTGGCTAAATTGTATTTTATGGGTTTTTCAACAAAAGAAAAGCGTGAAGCAGGGTTACAAGAGTATATTTCAAAATTAAAAGAACAGTATGACATATTGTATGTCATTTGCAAGGAAGCAGAAAATGTCAAAGTTCCTGATAAAAACAAGGACATTCTCCATTATCAGCTTACCGCAGCCCGATACGGCAAAGATTTTATGAAATTTAATATTGAGTGGTATCAAAAACTTCTTGATGAAATGAAAGGAAACAAAATATGAAATCAATAAAGTTAGCTAATTCGCCAATTACATATTTTATTAGTGGCACAGAGCATACTGAATGGATACTTTTTATTCACGCTGCTTTTGTTAATCATAATATGTTTAAGGCACAGTTTGAGTACTTTCAGAACAAATATAATGTTATGGCTATTGACATCATTGGGCATGGGCAGTCAACGAATACCCGAAAAGGAGATGGTATAGATAAGATGTCAGAATGGATATTCGACATCTTAAAGGTAGAAAATATTGAAAAAATACATATTGTAGGTGTTTCGTTAGGTGCAGTCTTGGCGCAGGATTTTGCTAATCGTTACTCCCACTCAGTATGCTCATTGGCTTGCTTTGGAGGATATGACATCAATAATTTTGACATTAAAATGCAAAAGGAAAATGGTGCAAAACAGATGTTGATGATGTTAAAAGCCGTTTTTTCGATTAAATGGTTTGCAAAAGCAAATAAGAAAATTTCTGCCTATACTTCACAGGCACAAGATGAGTTTTTTGATATGAACATACTTTTTCCGAAAAAGTCATTTATGTTTCTGGCAACGCTCAATAATATGGTAAATAAGTACAAAACTGAAAAACGAAATTACCCGTTGCTGATTGGATGCGGAAACTTTGATATTCCAATGGAATTAGAGGCAATCAAACAATGGAAAATAAATGAGCCAAATTGCAGGGTAGTTATTTTTGAAAATGCGGGACACTGTGCCAATATGGATGTGCCACAGGAGTTTAATGAAACTATGGAGGATTTTTGGACAAATGCAGAATAAAAAGACTGATTGTAAGTTTATATTATGCCCTGTCTGTGGTAACAAGACTCACACGATGATACGAGAAGATACAGAGTTAAAGAACTTCCCGCTTTACTGTCCGAAGTGCAAAAAAGAAACAATTATCAATGTTCGGGATATGGAAATCACGCTTGCACACAGTAGTATATGCTGCGAGAGGGTTGTATATTTGGGGTTCATCGCTATAGAAGCTACGGTTTAAATTTTTATGTTGACGGCATTGCTTTATGCCCGATTTCTGCCGTTTTGCGGCAAATTCTCGCTTTGCGAGAGTAATTTTCGCTTTACGGGGTGTAAAAAAATCCGTCGCAGCTGTAGAATTTGAGTACAGACAAGATTTGCCTGCAGGAATTTTGACTGAATAAATAACCGACAGGAGAACAATATGGAACGTAAATCAATGGGCGCGTTTATAGCCGCCCTCAGAAAAGCAAACGGATTAACTCAAAGAGAGCTTGCCGAAAAGCTCAATGTTTCGGACAAGGCTGTAAGCCGCTGGGAGCGTGACGAATGTGCGCCCGACCTCTCGCTGATTCCGATAATCGCAGAAATTTTTAATGTAAGCGCAGACGAGCTTTTAAGCGGCGAGCGCAGGAGATCGGACGATATTTCGGATTCTCCGTCAAAACCGAGCGCACGCTCCGAAAAGCAGACAAAGCATTTGCTTTCATCCGCTGTGACTAAGCTGAAAAATCTCAGTATGATTTCCTTCGGCATTTCGGCTGCAGCCGCTCTTGCGGCGGTTCTGCTCGCATATTTTGTTAAAAACAATTACATAACCTTTATTGTTACGGCGTTTCTTTTGCTGATTTCCACAGCTTGTGAAATAACCTTTCTCAACAATTCGCTAAGCTCCGTAACAAATGAGGAAATTGAAAACGCAAAAATTGATGATTTTAAAATTAAAGCAATAGGCTTTTCAAAAATACTTTTTGCCGTGAATTTTTACATTCTTTATACCTTTGCAGCTCTGCTGATTTATCTTCCGTTCTGCACAGGTAAAACGGGCGACATCGCCTATCTGCTCTCCGAGATGGACTTCAGCATCGGCGAGAACGCCTTTGTCGCCGTTTTGTTCGCTGTTTTCGGCTATATACTCTTCAGAACGGTTTGGGCGTATGTAACGGGCAGACTTATCAAAAGCGGAGTTTATCCTACCGACTGCAAGGGTCAAGACCTTAACCGCTTTAAAAAGCGATTTTTCACAACATCAACGGCGGTAATTTTGTTTACCGTTCTGATATGCTGTTACCTTTGCGGAAGCGATGTTTTCATTTTGGGCGGCACCGTTTTTGACGATTTTGAAAGCTACAAGGCCTATGTCGCCATAGAAAGCAGCGACGAGGAGGTAACAGTTCAGGGACTCGGACTTTCCGTGGTTACTTTCACTTCAACCGCTTCGGACTCTGATTCTGATTCGGATTCGGACGACGACATTCTGTTTTACGGCGAAGCTGTTGATGAAAACGACAACATAGTTGAAACCTATCCGGTCAGAAAATCAAATATATACTGCGAGTACGGCGGCTACGGCAATCTGCCGATAACCGTTTACACCGTGCAGGACGTTGCCTACAACATAGTTGCCTACCGTTCAATCTGTGCGATTGCCGTGCTTGCCGAGTATATTTTAATTGCCGTTTTATACAGGATTATTTCAAGACGGCTGCAAAAAAATTCAGCTTAAAGCAGGGATTTGATTTATGAAGCACATCTATCCGAAATTTTATGACAAATTTAAATGTACAGCCGGCAAATGCCCCGACAGCTGCTGCAAAGACTGGGACATTGAGGTGGACGACAGGGCGCAGGAGTTTTATGAAAGTGCGGGCGGTGAGTTCGGCAAAAAATTAAAAAGGCTCACCGAAATTGACGGTGACGGCGACAGGATTTTTGTTTCGCAAAACGGCAAATGCCCGTTTTGGAACGACAAAAGGCTCTGCGATATTTATATAAATCTCGGAGAGGAGCATTTATGCGACACCTGCAAAAAATTTCCGAGAATAACGCAGAATTACTCAGTTTTTGCCGAGCATATGCTCTCCTTTGCCTGTCCCGAGGCGGCAAGGCTTATGCTGAGCGAAAAGAACGCCTTTGCTCGATACGAAACCCGCCTCGATACCGTAACGGAGGATTTTGACTGCGATTTAATGCGCTTTTTGTTAAAAGCCCGAAAAATTACATTTGAAATTTTCGGGGACGGCAGTCTTGATTTTTCATCACGGTTAAAACTTGCATTGCAATTTAACTCCTCGGTTCAGGATTTGCTCTGCAGCGAAAGCTACGATTCGGGCCTGCTTAAAAAACCGGGTATAAATAATTGCGGAAGCAGCGAAGGCGGCGACTGCAAATTCATATTTTCTCTGCACAAGAAGCTTGACATAATGAGCGGCAAATGGCGTGATTTGCTCGATAAAACAGAACGCAGCGCCGACCTCCCGAGCATACACGGGAGCTTTGACGATGAATTTTCCGTAACAGCGCAATATTACTTGTACAGATATTACCTCACCGCCCTTGACAGACTTGATGTTTTGTCAACAATAAAACGCATTGTGTGCTGCTGCGTCGTTGTGGGCAAAGCCGAGGATTATCTAAGCTCGGTTAACGGCGGCATCTCCTTTGAGGAGCGCACCCGACTGCTGCAAAGGTATTCAAAGGAGGTTGAACATTCCTACGAAAACAGTGAAATGCTTGAAGAGGAATTTTTTACAAACCCCGATTTTTCGACAGAAAATCTTATGAAAATTTTAGACTGAGCAGACAAGCAGGGATTTTAAAATTGCAGTTTATGTGGTATACTGTACATATGGCTTAAACGTACAGCTAAAGGAAAGCCCCTATTTGAACAACAGGAGATGATAATCGTGCCTAATGAAATTTATAATCAGGCAAAGCAGACCGCCGTTGAAATTTGCGAAAAAGCGGGACTGAAAAAAGGCGATATTTTGGTGGTAGGCTGCTCCTCAAGCGAGGTTGCGGGCGGAACCATCGGACATAACTCAAGCCTTGAAGCCGCAGAAGCCGTATTCGGCGGAATTTATGAGGTTTTGCAGGAAAGAGGGATTTACCTTGCGGCTCAGTGCTGTGAGCATCTCAATCGTGCAATCATTGTTGAAAAATCCGCTGCGCCCAATGCGGAGGCGGTGAATGTTGTACCTCAGTCAAAGGCAGGCGGTTCGTTTGCAACAACAGCTTACAGGACGTTTAAAAGCCCTGTTGCGCTTGAAGAAATCAAAGCGGACGCCGGACTTGACATAGGCGGAACACTGATTGGTATGCACCTGAAAAAGGTTGCCGTGCCCACAAGGCTCTCGATTGACCGTATAGGCAGCGCAATTTTACTTGCCGCACGCACAAGGCCCAAATTCATCGGCGGCTGCCGTGCCGTTTACGATGAAAACAATATGTGAGCAGCGCTCCTCGACTTCGGCTGAATTTAAGCAAAGTAGCTTTGCTCCGAGTTAAAAAACACAACACGGACTGTCAAGATAAGACGGTCCGTGTTTTTTATCCGCTGTAATTTCACGCTGTTATTTTATTTTCAGCTCTTTCAAAAATTCAACTATTTTTTCAAACTGCATTGAATGTGAGGCCTTGACAAGCACCGTGTCGCCCCTGCGCACAAGGTAAGGCAGGGCTTTTATTACGCCGTCAACATCCTCATACCACACGCCGTTTGCTCCCTCGGCAAGCTTTTTTGCGAGCGGTCCTGCCGTCACGACAAGGTCAACGCCCTTCTGCTTTGCATAGACGCCCGTGTCATAATGCAGCTTAAGCTCCTCCCTGCCCAATTCCTTCATATCTCCGAGCACGGCAACCGCCCTGCCCGAAAAATTTGCCAGCGTATCGAGCGAGGCTTTAACCGACGTGGGATTTGCATTGTAGCAGTCGTCAATAATTTTTATGCTTCCGGTATTTATAACATTTGCACGGCTTCCGACAGTTTTGTACGCCTCAACGCCGTTTTTGAGCTGTTCATCGCTCAGACCGAGGAGCTTTCCCGCCGCAACGGCTGCAAGCGCATTGCTCACCATATAATTGCCGATTGCGGGAATCGTCACCCCAAGTCTGGTGTTATCAAAGCAGAGCGTGCAGCTGATTCCGCCCTCCGAGCTGTTCTCAATATCCTCGGCATAGTAGTCGTTGTCACTTGCAAAGCCGAAATAAATCGGTCTTTTGCCGTTGATCTCAGTTACCGAATAAAGCTTATCATCATCGCCGTTGAGGATATACTCGGCATTCTCGGCGGCGTATTTAAACATTTCCGTCTTGGCTTTAAGCACTCCGTTTCTGTCGCCGAGCTTTTCAAGGTGACAGCAGCCGATAATCGTAAGCAAACAGATTGTCGGTCTGACCATATCGGAAAGCCGTGTCATTTCACCGAAATCGGAAATTCCCATTTCAATTACAGCCGCCTGCGTATCATCAGGCATTGCAAGCAGAGTGAGCGGAACTCCCAGCTCATTGTTGAGATTGCCCTGCGTTTTGTGAGTTTTGTATTTCTGCGACAAAACCGCATACACCATTTCCTTTGTAGAGGTCTTGCCCACACTTCCGGAAATTCCGATTACGGGTATGTCAAATTTTCTGCGGTAGGCTTTGGCAATCAGCTTGACCGCCTCAAGGGTAGAATCCACAAGGATATAAGGCTTTGTCGGATTTTCGGGTGCTTTCTCACACACAGCGCAGGCAGCGCCCGATTCAAAGCATTTCTCAATATAATCGTGACCGTCAACACGCTCTCCCTTGATTGCAAGAAACAGCGAGCCGTTTTTAATCTGTCGGCTGTCACGCTCAACCGAGGTTATCGCCGTCTGCTTCAGAGCTTCATCTCCGACATACTGTCCGCCGCAGGCGCAGGCGATTTCTTCAAGTGTAAGCTGTTTCATATTTTTCTCCCGTTTGGCTTAGACAAAAGCCGAAAACTTTAAATCGGAGCTAAGCGAATTTGCCTTGCTTAATCTCGTAGCGACGATTGCTCCCGCCGCCTTTAGAGGCGTGGGGCTTTTGCGGCTTAGGTTAAATTGTCTTGGGCTTTTCGTATTTTTTAAGTGAAATCTCAATAATTTTTTCACACAAATCAGCATATTCTATTTCCTCGACCGATGCCTCATGAGGGAGAAGGCTGGTGGGGGTCATACCGGGCAGGGTGTTGGCTTCAAGGCAATAGGTGTTGTTTTTCTCATCAAGCAAAAAATCTATTCTTGCGTAGCTGTCAAGATAGAGAGCCTTGTATGTATCAACCGCAGCTGTGCGCAGCTTGCTGTCGATTTCCTCGCTGATGTCGGCAGGGCAGGTATGCACCGTTGCGCCGTCCTGATATTTTGCGGCGTAGTCGTAAAATCCTGAACGCGGTTCAATCTCAATCGGAGGCAGAGCCTTTCCGTCCAAAATTCCCACGGAAAACTCACGTCCGCTCACAAACCGCTCAACAACAATTTCCTTTTCATATGCAAAAGCATCCTTAAGCGCCGCCCTGTACTCCTCTTTGTTTTCAGCCTTGGAAATTCCCACGCTTGAACCGCCCGAGCCGGGTTTTACAACGCACGGAAAGTAATTCCATTTTTCCGCTTCCTCTGTGCTGTTGTACTTTTCGCCGATCGGAGTGCTTATTTTATTCTGAATAAGCACGCTTTTTGTAAGAGCCTTATTCATAGCAATAGCCGAACCGAAATAGCCCGAGCCCGTGTATTTTATGCCGAGCAAATCAAAGGTGGCTTGTATCTGTCCGTTTTCGCCCTCTCCGCCGTGCAAAGCAAGAAAGGTTATATCCGCCGCGCTGCATATTTCAATAACATTTGTGCCTATAAAGCTGTCGGATTTATCAAGACGGTTTTCCCTGACCTCGCTCAAATCCGAAATGCTTTCCTTTACCTCCGCCTTATCGGCAAAGCTGTAATTATGCTCAAACAGGGCGTCAATATCGCAAAAATTTTCCTCATAGCCCGTGTAAACATCCAAAAGGACAACGAAATGCCCCTTTTTGCGCAACGCTTCCGCAACCAAAACTCCCGTTGAAATTGACACGTCGCGCTCGGTGCTCAGACCGCCTGCAAGTACAACTATCCTCATAATCCGATTTACTCCTTAAATTATTCGCCGATTATTTTTATCAATGCGTGCTTACGGCGCTTGCCGTCAAGCTCGTAGTAAAAAATCTGTTCCCACGTTCCGAAATTAAGCCTTCCGTTTGTAACGGCGCAGACAACCTCTCTGCCCATAACTGTGCGCTTTAGGTGCGCGTCTGCGTTATCCTCAAATCCGTTATGCGCATACTACTCATAGGGCTTTTCGGGAGCAAGCTTTTCAAGCCAGCGCTCATAATCCGAGTGAAGCCCGCTCTCATCGTCGTTGATAAACACCGAAGCGGTAATATTCATTGCATTTACCAGCACAAGCCCCTCTTTTATTCCGCTTTCATCTATTGCATTTTGAATCTCCTCGGTAATGCGGATTATTTTCCGCCGCTGAGGAACATTGAACCAAAGCTCTTTTCTGTAGCTTTTCATAACACATTACTCCGTTTCATCAGAACATAAAGCTGTTTACGCCCCAATATTCGGTTTCGGCAAATTTTACATAGCAGTTGCCGCCGTCAACGCCTGCCTCGGTCTGCATAATTTTGCACAGCTCGGCTGTCAGGCTTTCATAGGCGTGCTTGGGAGCGCTGTGAAGAATACTTACCTCAACCATAGCGATGGGCTGAGCGCTTTCACCGTGGAAAATCATAGGAATATTATCCTCAACCGCACACATTACATATTCTTCGCTCTTACCGGGAATGAGCGTGATGGATTTTGACAGCTGCTTTAAGATTGACTGCTTTTTCATATCGTCAAGCCTAACGTTGGTTTTTACATTTATAAACGGCATATTGCTCCCCGCTTTCGTATTTATCTTTATTTATCCGAAGTCGCAAAGGTTCCCTTCGATGTTCGCTCCTGCGTTGCAGGCGGGATTTGGGATGCAAATCCGCTCGGCTTCGATTTAAACCTGTTATTAAATATTATAATATTATCCGAGCCCGATTGCAAGAAAATAAACACTCGCAAACGGTAAAATGTATTTGTTGATTTTGCATAAAGTCATTGCGGCAATATTGTTCATTTTACCAAAAGATATTTTTGCTTCGTGTTGCTTTTTTTGTTTTTTGCAAAAAGCGAGTCTTTCGGGAGCGAGATATTTTCCGGCTTAGATTAAATAATAGTCAAATAACACCTTTCATATTACTAAAATATTCAAGTTTTGTTGTTGTAATTCACATTCTGCAAAAATACAAAGCGTATTTTTCAATTTTGGATAACCGCTTTCCTAAATCGGATAAATCGCAATAATCCTGCCAAATTCATCATAACCGCACCTATTGTATATAACCGGCAATTGTTATACAATAGTCTTGATAAAATTTAAGGCAGGTAATTTTATGCAGTTATATAAAAGCTTTTGCAAGGAAACACTTGACTCGGACGGTTGTCTTGTTGACTTTCAGCTTGACTTCCCCGAAAACTATAACTTCGGCTATGACGTTGTCGACAAAATGGCGGAGCTTGCTCCCGATGATACCGCAGTTGTGTGGACCAATCCCGAAAAGGAAGAAAAAATCTTCACCTTTGCCGACATCGGCAGACTGAGCAACAAGGCGGCAAACGTATTCAAAAAATACGGTATCAAAAAGGGCGACAAGGTGCTTGTAATCCTAAAGCGAAATTACGAATACTGGTATGTTGCTCCTGCGCTTCACAAACTCGGAGCGGTTATAATTCCCGCAACACATCTGCTCGCCCGTGACGATATCAAATACCGCGTCAAAACGGCAGACATTAAAGCGGCTGTCTGCACTCCCGATGAAAGCATTGCCGAGGACTTGGTAGCCGTGGCTTCTCAAAACTGCTCGCTTAAAACCGTGTTCACGGCTCGCAGAACGCTTGAGGGATCGGTAGACTTTACCGCCGAGGTTGAGGCCGCCGACACCTCGCTTGAAAGGGTTGACACCAAAGCCGAGGAGCCCATGGTCATTTACTTTACATCCGGTACGACCGGCTATCCCAAGGCAGTTGAGCACAACCACACCTATACCCTCGCCCACATAGTCACCGCAAAATATTGGCAGTGCGTCAAAGAGGGCGGACTTCACCTGACCGTTGCGGAAACGGGCTGGGCAAAAGCCTCGTGGGGCAAGATTTACGGTCAATGGCTGTGCGGATGCGGCGTTATGGTTTATGACTTTGATAAATTTTCTCCCGGCAAGCTTCTCCGCATAGTTGAAAAATACAAGGTAACCTCTTTCTGCGCCCCTCCGACCGTATACAGATATTTCATCAAAAAGGGTATGAACAGATATGATTTAAGTTCGCTTGAGCATATTTCCACCGCAGGCGAGTCAATCAATCCCGAGGTTTCCGATGCTGTTTTTGAGCAAACCGGACTTCGCATTACCGAGGGCTTCGGTCAAACCGAATCCGTGCTTATGCTTGCTCACCTCAAAGGAGCAAAGACAAAGCCCGGCTCTATGGGCAAGCCCACACCCTTATATGACACACACATTGTTGATACGAAAGGCAACGAGGTTCCCGACGGAAAAATGGGCGAAATTGTTGTTTATCCGCCCAAGAACGGCAAGCAGTACGGAATTTTTATGTCCTACTACGGCGACAGCGAGCTGTACAAAAAGGTCTGGAGAGGCGGCGTGTATCACACCGGCGACACCGCCTACAAGGATGCGGACGGCTATTATTGGTACGTGGGCAGAGCGGACGACCTGATTAAGACAAGAGGCTTCAGAGTCGGACCGTTTGAGATAGAAAACGTGGTTATGGAATATCCCGATGTGCTTGAGTGCGCAGTAATCGGCGTTCCCGACAAAGACAGAGGTCAGGCAATCAAGGCTATAGTCAAGCTCAGCAGCGGCGTTGAATATGACAAGCACACCGCAAGCCGTATCAAAAGCTTCTGCAACAAGCGTATGGCATCATACAAGTGGATACAGCACGTTGAAATTGTTGACGAATTTCCGAAAACTATCAGTGGAAAAATCAAGCGCACGGATTTACGCCAAAACGAAGCCGCAAACGCATAAATAAACAGCTGCACACAGCTCCGCCCCGAACGAAAGCTTATCTTAAAGCATATCGCTCGGGGCGGTATTTATTTTTTTCTTTCTGTAAAGTAATCGCCGGTCAGGCAGAGCGCGCTTCAACAGTGGTCTGCCAGATGCTTGTTCAGCTTACGGTATAAAGTCCGGTTACTATCTTCTGAATCAGCGTAGCATCGGTAATATTTACCGTGCCGTCACCGTCTATGTCTGCCGCCTTAAACTGAATGTTTGAAAGGCTCTCGGAGCCTACGATAAATTTCTGAGCAAGAGTTGCATCCGCAACCGTTACAAAGCCGTCAAGATTTACATCGCCCAAGAGGAAAGCGTCCTCGGCTTCCGTTGTGCTTTCGCCCGTTTCCTCGGTTACCTGAGTTGTTTCTGCAAGCTCCGTTGATTCCTGAGTTTCCTCAGCAGACTGTGCGGTGCTGTCGGTTTCATCGGTTGCCTGAGTTTCCTCGGCTGCTTCCGTAGATGCTTCGGTCACCTCTGTCGACTCTTCGGTTACCTCTGTTGATTCATCGGTTGCCTGAGTTGCTTCGGTAACTGCTTCCGAGGTCGGCATTTCGGGGAATGTAGGCGTTGTGCTGCTGTCGCTGTCCGAGCCTGTGTAATCTGTCACCTGAGAAAACGTATTTACGGTTGCGCTCATCACAAATTCGATTGTTCCGTTAGATGAGCCGTTATCGCCTGCGGCTGTAAGTGAGCTTGTCAAAAGAGACGTCAAGCTGCCGAAGCTTGAGCTGCCTCCGCCGAAGCCTGAGTCGCCGCCGCCGAAGCCTGAGTCACCGCCGCCGAAGCCTGAGTCGCCGCCGCCGAAGCCTGAATCACCGCCGGGGGCAGCG
>JAJQDK010000121.1:0-1837 GCA_021202245.1 Clostridiales bacterium | reverse complement strand
CCCGTGTAGCACTGCTGAACAGCTTCATCGGAGAATCCCGTAACGGTGGTTACGTCATACAGTCCGCTGACATCCGTGCCGTATACGTCGCCGCCGACATATACGTAATAGGTTGCGCCCTCTTCAAATTCGGGACAGCTGACTATTGCTCCGCTGTAGCTTCTGTTGTTTGAGCCAGATACCTCGTCATTGTCGGGGTCGTATGCGAATACCACATTGCCGTCCGTGTCGGTGAAGATTATTGCTTCGTCATCTCCCTGTGAGGAGGCAAACTGTAAATCAACCGTTACCTGTGAGGAATTTGAATTGACGGAATCCATTGTTGAGCCTGTGGCTACCACATATCCTCCGTTGACATATGAACCGCTGTCGCTGTCCATTCCCGAATCGGAATTAGGATTTGCCGTTGTTATTACTGTTCCTCCGTTGATTACCAAATATCCGTTGGAGTCTATTCCGTCACCTTCGTTTGCGGTGCCTGCCACAATGTGCAGACTGCCGTCGTTTACGGCTATTACCGAAACTCCGTCCTCGTTTACGTTTATTCCGTCGTCGCCCGAGGTAATGTTTACATTTCCTCCGTTAAAGGTCAGGTGAAGCTCCGTATCAAGGCCCTCATATCCTGCCTCTATATTCAAAACTCCGCTGTCGTCCGTTTCGCCGTCAATATTCATTGACATATACGAATAAAACGCTCCGTCTATCTTCAGTCTTTTCTTCTGAGCGGCTCCCGTTGAGGTGTCGTCGCTGCTCTTGAATTTTGTCTTTAGAACACGGAAAATGTTTGTACCCGAAAAGTTGTTTTCGGTGTCGTCCGCTATAATTACATTTGCGCCGGCTTCGGTTGTGTCAACATCATAGGACCAGGATGTTTGATCCTCCCAGGTGTTGTCGCACTCATACACATTTGCAAATACAAGCGACGGAGCAACCGTGCAGGTTACGTCAACTCCGTTGAGAATAATGTTGACCTTGCAGGTTTCATCGTCAAAGGCGTCGTCGCCCAGGTCAATCCATATCTGACCGTGCCACTCGCCCTCAAGTATATAGGTGCCCGCCTCGGTAATATGCAGTACAGAGTTCTGATATGCGTCCTCAGCGCTGTGCATCATCTGTGTGGGAATACTGCTGCCGCTTACGGGGAGGGTTGAGAAAATATAGTCCTCATAGCCCTCAATCGTATAATAATAGCACCATTCCTGCTCGCCGTCATAATTTTGCAGAACAAATCCGCTTTCGTCAAGCTCGGGATAGTAATAAATATCGTGAGCTATGTATACCGACTCTTCGCCTGTAGGCTCTTCACCGGAATAATATTCGGCAGGAGAGTTTGACACATCGTCGTGCGCTTCGGTAAGGTCTATTCCCCAGGTGTAGTCGTATTCCTTGACGTCCTCGCCGTCATACGTTGCCGTATTGGTATAGGTGCCGTCGCTGTTTTCTTCTGAGCTAAGCACAATGGTATGTGCGTCCTCATACTGAGTTGTTGTTGCAAACGCCGTTACCGGCAGGGTCGGCAGCAGCAAAAAAGCCAATGCAGCCGCCGTTATCTTATGAAATCGTTTCAGCTTCAATTTAAGTCCTCCTTAATTTAGATTTAAGCGATCACTTATTAACCGAGGTGCCTGCCAAAGCCCTGTTTTTTTGCCTTGGTTCCGTTGCACCTTTGTCATTTTCAGCTTAACAGACTGAGTTTAATTCCAATTAAAAGCAAGCTTTAAATTCAATTTAATTATTTTTATCCCGATTTTAGCTTTAGCTAAATTCACAGCTAAAAAAAGGAACGCACAGCGTATGCCGTGCGTTCGTTTGTAAATTTATTTGCTTTTATTTGCTG
>JAJQDK010000055.1 GCA_021202245.1 Clostridiales bacterium | reverse complement strand
ATTGAATATGTTGACGAGAGCGTTTACGACGCATATCTTGAAAAGGTTGCTCAGCAGCAGGTTAATCCCGGCATATGCAGGGATGCAGGACTTAAGGTTGTTTACACGCCGCTCAACGGCACCGGCAACAAGCTTGTGAGAAAAATTCTTAATAATATCGGCGTTACGGATGTAAGCATTGTTAAGGAACAGGAATTGCCCGACGACAATTTTACCACCTGCCCCTACCCCAACCCCGAAATTAAGGAAGCCCTTGAAAAGGGTCTGGAGCTTTGCGAAAAGGAACAGCCCGACTTACTTCTTGCTACCGACCCCGATGCTGACCGTGTGGGAATTGCCGTTAAGGATTACGACGGAAGCTATCGTCTTATTACAGGCAATGAAAACGGAGCAATGCTCACAAATTATATTCTTTCCTGCAAAAAGGCAAACGGAACCCTGCCCGAAAAACCTGTTGTTGTTAAAACAATTGTTACGACAAAGCTTGTAAATAAGCTCTGAGAAAAATACGTCTGTGAGAGTAAAAAAGTGCTTACCGGATTTAAATATATCGTTGAGGTTATTCTTAACCTTGAAAAGGAGCACGAGGAAAACCGCTATCTCTTCGGCTTTGAGGAAAGCTACGGCTATCTGTCGGGCACCTATGTAAGAGATAAGGATGCGGTTGTGGCATCTATGCTCGTATGCGAAATGGCTGCCTATTACAAAAAGCAGGGCAAGTCGCTTGCCGAGGTTATCGACGGTATTTATGACGAATTCGGCTACTATCTGAATAAGACAATTTCCTTTGAATTTGAGGGAGCTGCCGGTATGCAGAAAATGGACGAAATAATGTCGGGCATAAGAAACAACCTGCCGAAAAAGATTGACAAATACGGCGTTGTTAAGGTTTGCGACTACCTGTTGAAATATGAAAAGAATACAGAGTCGGGAGCTGAAAACTCCATTGATCTGCCCAAATCAAATGTAATTTCTCTCAATCTTGAGGGCGATAATGCGGTTATTATCCGTCCGAGCGGTACAGAGCCGAAAATTAAGCTGTATATCACAGCGGTTGGCAAGGACAAAAACGATGCCGCTGAAATATGCGAAAGCCTTGTAGCAGCTGCTAAAAAGCTGTTGGGTGTAGAATAATTCGGCGAAAGCGTATTAAAGCGTATAATTTTCTACTTCACGCAAGCTTTCCGCATAAATATAACCTATTCGCCAATCTTAAGCGAGCGTACAACGGCTTTGCACCGAGTTAAATATAAAAAGCATAAGCCCTCCGCCTTAAACCGGCTGAGGGCTTTAACTTATGTGAAATAAGTCAAATTATTTTGTTTTTCCAATGTCGTGACGAAAATGCGCTCCGTCAAATTTGATTTTATCAACAGCAGCATAAGCCTTGTCAAGCGCTTCATCAAGCGTTGGAGCGGTTGCGGTAACGCCGAGAACACGTCCGCCGTTTGTATAAAACCTGCCGTTTTCATACTTTGTTCCTGCGTGATAGACGATTGCGCCGTCAACCTGACCCATATCATCCAAGCCGAACATTTCTATTCCCTTTTTGTATTCTACCGGATAGCCGCCGCTTGCCATAACAACGCAGGCAGCTGCGCCGTCATACCATTCAATGTCGATATCGGAGAGCCTTTCGTTGATGACAGCTTCACATATATCAACAAGATCGGTTTTCAGTCTGGGCAGAACAACCTGAGCTTCGGGGTCGCCGAAGCGCGCATTGTATTCAATAACCTTGGGGCCGTCGGGAGTAATCATAAGCCCGAAATAAAGACAACCCTTAAACGGTCTGCCCTCTTTGTTCATTGCTTCAACTGTAGGCTTAAAGATTGTTTCCATACAAATATCGGCAATTTCTTCGGTGTAGTAGGGATTGGGACTGATTGTGCCCATGCCGCCCGTGTTGAGGCCCTTGTCATTATCATAGGCACGCTTATGGTCCTTTGAGCTAACCATAGGCTTTACACATTTGCCGTCGGTAAATGCCAGCACCGAAACCTCAGGGCCTGTGAGGAATTCTTCGATAACGATATTGTTGCCCGAAGCGCCAAATTTTTTGTCCTCCATAATGGATTTGATTGCATCAACCGCCTCGTCAACGGTTTGAGCGATGATTACGCCCTTGCCGAGAGCAAGACCGTCCGCTTTTACAACAATGGGAGCGGTGTTTTGAGTTCTGACATATTCAACAGCCTTTTGAGCATCGTCAAACACCTCGTACTTAGCCGTGGGTATATTATATTTTTTCATAAGGTTCTTTGAGAAAACCTTTGAAGCCTCAATAATTGCGGCACCGGCATTTGGGCCGAACGCACGGATTCCGGCATTGTCAAAGGCATCTACCATACCGTCTGCAAGTGGGTCGTCGGGAGCTACAAAGACAAGGTCAACAGCATTTTCCTTTGCAAATTTAACCATATTTTCCTTATCCATCGCACCGATATTGACTGTTTCGGCGTCTCTGGAAATTCCGCCGTTGCCGGGCGCACAGTAAAGCTTGGTGCATTTGGGGCTTTCAAGGAGCTTTTTAATCAATGCATGCTCACGTCCGCCCGAACCTACCATTAAAATATTCATATAAGCACCCCTTATCAGTGATGGAAAAGTCTTATGCCGGTAAAGCACATTGTCATATTGTACTTGTTGCAGGTATCAATAACATTATCGTCACGAATGGAACCGCCGGGCTGAGCAACAAACTCAACGCCGGAACGCTTTGCTCTTTCTATGTTGTCGCCGAACGGGAAAAAGGCGTCGGAGCCGAGCGAAACACCGCTGAATTTGGAAAGCCACTCCTGCTTTTCAGCCTTTGTAAGCGGTTCGGGCTTAGAAGTAAAGAACTGCTCCCACTGTCCGTCTGCAAGCACGTCCTCGTAATCATCGGAAATATAGACGTCAATTGTGTTATCTCTGTCAGGACGTCTGATATTATCAACGAAGGGCAGGCTCATAACCTTGGGATGCTGTCTTAAAAACCATACGTCGGCTTTGTTGCCCGCAAGGCGAGTGCAGTGGATTCTTGACTGCTGTCCTGCGCCTACGCCGATTGCCTGTCCGTCCTTAGCGTAGCAAACGGAATTTGACTGTGTATATTTGAGGGTGATAAGAGCTATGAGGAGGTCGCGCTTGGCATCATCGGTAAGAGTCTTGTTCTCGGTAACTATGTTCTGCATAAGCATAGCCTCGTCAATTTTCAGCTCGTTTCTGCCCTGCTCAAAGGTTATGCCGAACACGTCCTTATGCTCAATGGGAGCGGGAACATAATTCGGGTCAATTTTTACAATATTATAATTACCCTTTTTCTTGGTTTTGAGAATCTCTAAAGCTTCGGGAGTGTAGCCGGGAGCTATGATGCCGTCGGAAACCTCTCTTTTGAGCAAAAGGGCTGTCTGAACATCGCAGGTGGCGGAAAGCTCCGCCCAATCGCCGTATGAGGACATTCTGTCGGCGCCTCTTGCCATTGCGTAAGCAGAAGCTATGGGAGAAAGCTCAAGGTCGTCTACAAAATAGATTTTTTTGAGAGTATCGGATAGTTCGGTTGCAACTGCGGCGCCGGCAGGGCTGACATGCTTAAACGAAGCGGCAGCGGGAAGACCTGTTGCGGCTTTAAGCTCTCTGACAAGCTGCCAGGAATTGAATGCGTCGAGGAAGTTAATATAGCCGGGCTTGCCGTTCAAAACCTCAACAGGCAAATCCGCCCCATCCTGCATAAAAATTCTTGACGGCTTTTGGTTTGGGTTGCAGCCGTATTTCAGAGCAAGTTCATTCATTGGATTAAGTCCTTTCGTTTATTATTTATTTTTATTGATAATTCTTGAGTCAGACGTTTCGGAAACAATGTCAATATAGCGCACAAAGAGAGAAACCTTGTTATCATCATCAAGCGCATTCCAGATTTTTTCGGCAAAGGCGTCTATATCGTCATTGCCTATCTCTACAAGAGTGGGCTCGCCCTCAAAGCTCGGAAGAGGATTTCCGTCTCCCATATATGTATGGATAAATCTGCCTAAGCCCACAAGAGGTGAATCGTAGGAAAAGGTATATCTCTCACAGCAATCGGGGCAGCCGTCGGAGCTTTTGAGGATTGACATTGCATAATTCATTTTGCCGTCGGTGCATTTTACAATGCCTGATATTCTCGGCGTGTAGTTAGGTCCGTCGGGCTCGAACTCACGGGTGCGCAGCGACTGCTCAAAGGTTTGCTGTTGATTCATCAAATCGTAGATTGTGTCGGTTTGGTCGCCGTTTGTAACAATGGTTTTGTTGCCCAGCACACGCACGGGAGAATAGATTATAAGTGAGGGGTCAACAAGCTTTGACTCGTCATAGGCCTGAGTTTTAATGCCGTCGGCGGTTTCAACAAAAACTCTGTTTCTGCTGTTTTCGCTTCTGCCCATAATGAAGTACGCAATCACGGCTTTTTTGCCGTCGGCACTCCTGCCGATTACAATACCCCGTCCGGGATAGGTTGTTGATGCAATTTCTTTTTCGAGAGAAACCGGTTTCATAATTTTACCTCCGTTATTCAAGAATTTCGGTTTTATTGTCTTTTACAATGATTTTATCTTCGCAAAACAGAGAAACAGCCTTGGGAAGTATCTTCCATTCAGCCTGCTCCATTACACGCTTCTGCAAAATTTCGGGGGTGTCTCTGTTTTGAACCTCAACAGCCCTCTGGATTATAATGGGGCCGCCGTCGCAAATCTCATTTACAAAATGAGCGGTTGCGCCTGTCACCTTGACGCCCTTTGCAAGCGCTTGCTCGTGAACGTGAAGCCCGTAGAAGCCTTCTCCGCAAAAAGACGGAATAAGCGACGGATGAATGTTAATTATTCTGTTTTCAAAGGCTTTTATAACCGTTGACCCGAGAATAGTCATAAACCCCGCCAAAACAACAAGGTCGGCTTTTTGACCGAGCAAAAGCTGTGTGAGAGCATTGTCGTAATCGCCGAAGCTGTCGTAATCACGACGTCTGATTACCTCTGTGTGAATATTATTGCTTTCGGCACGTGTAAGAGCGTAGGCATTCGGGTTGGATGAAACAACGCAGGTGATTTTTCCGTTTTTAATCTCTCCCCTGCTTTGGGCATCAATAAGCGCCTGTAGGTTGGTTCCGCCGCCCGAAACGAGTACAACTATATTTTTCATTATTCAATTACAACTCCGTCATTACCTTTGATTACTTCGCCGAGAATCACTGCGTCCTCGCCGTTTGCCTTGAGTACCTCAAGAGCCTTGTCGGCATCCTCCTCGGCAACGGCGGCAATCATTCCTACGCCCATATTGAAGGTATTAAACATATCATGTTCGGGAATGTTGCCTACCCTCTGCATAAGCTTAAATATGGGAAGCACGGGAACGGCTGACATGTTAATCCTTGCTGTGAGGCCGTCGCTGAGCATACGGGGAATATTCTCATAAAATCCGCCGCCGGTAATATGAGAAACAGCCTTAACCTCCACCTCTTTCATAAGGGCAAGGATAGGCTTTACGTATATTTTAGTGGGAGTGAGCAATGTTTCGCCAAGAGGCTTGTCAAGCTCGGGATAGGTGTTGTTGATTGTTTGCTCGCTAATGTCAAAAATCTTTCTGACAAGAGAGAAGCCGTTTGAATGAACGCCGGAAGAACGAAGTCCGATGAGGACATCTCCGTCCTTCAGCTTGGAGCCGTCAATCATTTTTGGCTTATCAGCAATGCCTACGCTGAAGCCTGCAACATCGTATTCGTCAACAGGCATAAGTCCGGGATGCTCTGCGGTTTCTCCGCCAATGAGAGCGCAGCCCGACTGCACACAGCCCTCTGCAATTCCGGAAACAATTTCGGCAACCTTTTCAGGCACATTCTTGCCGATAGCGATATAATCGAGAAAGAACAACGGCTTTGCGCCGCAGCAAACCACATCATTGACGCACATTGCGACTGCATCAATGCCGATTGTGTCGTGCTTATCAAGCAGAAAAGCGAGCTTCAGCTTTGTGCCGACTCCGTCGGTTCCGCTGACCAATACCGGCTCCTCCATATTCTTGAAGTCGGGGACAAACAAACCGCCGAAGCCGCCTATTCCGGAAACAACGCCGTCGATTTTAGTGCGTGCTACGTGTTTCTTCATAAGCTCCACCGATTTGTAGCCTGCGGTAACGTCAACGCCCGCTTCCTTGTAGCTGTCTGAAAAGCTATTCATTGTAATCACTCCGTTATTTTAATTTATTTTTGGTATCTGTTAATTTTTGAGCATATTTATCTACAAACATTTCCTTGGGTATTTCTGCGTTGTAGCTGCCGGTAAAGCAGGCGTCGCAAAGCCCGATGTTTGCTCCGCTGGCTATTTTATGCACACTGTCTACGCTTAAATAGCCGAGTGAATCGGCGCCGATTTCTCTGCAAATTTCATCAACGCTCATTTTATTAGCGATTAGATTTTCCTTATCGTGAATATCTATGCCGAAATAGCAGGGACAAACAAACGGAGGCGAGCTGATAAGCATGTGCACCTCTTTGGCACCTGCCTCTCGCATAAGTCTGACAATATGCCGGGAGGTTTCACCTCTGACGATTGAATCGTCTATTATAACCACACGCTTTCCGCTCACGTTGGATTTAAGGGCGGTAAGGCGAGTTTGCATAAGTCTTTTCTTTTTATCCTTGCCGGTTCCGACAGTTCTGCCGAGGTATTTGTTCTTGACAAAGCCCATTCCGAAAGGAATACCGGAGGCGCTTGCGTAGCCCTCGGCTGCAATTATACCCGAATCGGGAACACCGCACACCATATCGGCATCAATAGGATACTCCCGATAAAGAAGCTCGCCGGCGTTAAATCTTGCCTTGTGAACGCTTACGCCGTTGACAACGCTGTCAGGACGGGCAACGTAGACATATTCAAACAAACAAAACGACGGCTTTTCGGCTTTGACCTTGGATTTGTAGCTGTGGAAGCCCTCATCGTCTATTACTACCATCTCTCCGGGTTCAACATCACGGACAAACTCTCCGCCGGCACTGTCTATTACGCAGCTTTCGGAAGAAAGGACATAGCTGTTTTTGATTTTTCCGATACACAGCGGACGGAATCCGTGCATATCACGAAAACCGATAAGGCGGCTGGGCGCACAGATTACCGTGGAATAGGCGCCCTTGAGCTTATCCATAGAAGCAAGCACGGCATCCTCAAGGTTTTGAGCCGTGCATCTCTCAGTAGCAATTACATAAGCCATAAGCTCGGCATTGGAATTGGACTGAAAGATAGCTCCTCCGTGTTCAAGCTCTTTGCGAATTTCAACAAAGTTTGTGATTGCTCCGTTGCTCGCAATGGCGATAGACCCCTCGGTGTATCGAAGCACAAGAGGTTGATTGGACGCACGGTCGAGGCTTTCGCTTGCGGTATATCTTACGTGACCGACGGAAATATCTCCGTTAGGCAGCTTTTGAAGAGCTTTGGGTGTAAACACCTCGGACACCATACCCAGCTCTTTGACAGTATAAAAATCGCCGCCCTTATTAACGGTAATTCCGGCGCTCTCCTGTCCCCTGTGCTGAAGCCCGAAAAGCGCATCCTGCGTTATTGCAACGGCATCGAGGTCATCGTCGTTTTTGTAAAAGCCGAAAACACCGCATTCGTCATTGACCTTATCAAGCTTAGTATTTATATCGACATAATTCTTAATCAAAGTTCTTCCACCTTAGCCTGCATTGCCTTATCCTTTTCGGCAACGCCTTTTTCCATATCAATTTTCATTTTTTCAAGCTTTTCGGCAAGGGTATCATCGGAAAGAGCAAGCATTTCCGCAGCAAGAACAGCCGCATTGGCAGCTCCGTCCACAGCAACAGTGGCAACGGGAATGCCGGTGGGCATCATAACGGTAGCTAAAAGCGCATCCATACCGTCAAGCTGAGCGGATTTGCAGGGTATTCCGATAACGGGCAGGGTTGTCTTGGCAGCAAGCACACCTGCAAGGTGAGCCGCCATACCTGCCGCAGCTATGATTACACCAAAACCGTTTTTCTTGGCGTTTGCCGAAAACTCAACAGCGGCGTCGGGAGTTCTGTGAGCGCTCATTACGTGCACTTCATACGGAATGTCAAACTCCTTTAATTTTTTGACAGCCTTTGAAACAACAGGGAAATCACTGTCCGAACCCATTATTACAGCAACCTTTTTCATAATCTGCTCCTTAAATTGAAATATTTAACTTAATTTATTATATAAAAAAAACGACTGAATTTCAATAGATAGTGCTAATTATTTTAATTTTGGCGGGATAATTATTCAGTTTTGCCGTATTTGAACTGGCTACGGATAGATTTAACTCTCAGCAAAGCCGTTGTAAGCTCGCTTAAGATAGGCAAAAAGGCTATGCACCCGAAAAAACAAATGACCGAGCTGAAAATACAGCTCGATCAGACGGCGGCGCTATGAATCGGTATCGGAAGAATTTGCCCCTGAGGACAAGGCGCTTTCATTAACATTCTGCATATTCGGAAAGAGAATACCCATTCGCTCATCGTCAAAGGTTTCATCGAGATACTCCTGAAAAACATTTGAAGCGGCAACGCCCGAATCACGCTGCGACCACCTGTAGACGGCGCAGACGGACATAAAGGCATCGAAAATCATAAAAATGACAAGGAAGGTGGTAATTACGGAGCCGGTCATTTTGGGGATTTTTTCAATCAGCTTTGAAAGCCATGGATATAAATAGCGCACCCAGACAAGTCCGAGAAAGCCCCAGATAAGCACGTACAGCAGACTTGTTCTGCCGTTGATGTTGAAGGTTGCGTCGCTGTAATCCCAAGACACCGTGCCGAAGAGAGCTTCCTGAAGCCAAGAGCAAAAATACTCAAAGCTGCCGCCTAAAACGGCGCTGATGACAAAAATGAGGGTATCGCTGAGCTTATAGAGCTTGTAAAGAACGGCAGTGAGCAGACAGGCTCCGCCGCCGTAAACGGGAATGAACGGACCGTATACCATTCCGACACGCACCTCAAAACCGCCCTCCATTACAAGCGCCCACACGGTTTCAAAAATTGTGCCGATGAGAGAGCCGAACACAAACAGATAAAAAAGCTTTGTGAAGCAAAAGCCGAAGGCAAACGGCTTCTCCTGTTTATTTTCATAGGCCTGAGTGTATTCCCTCATATTGTCAGACTTAATCTCCTCAATTTTATCGGATAGCTGCTTTAAGTAAGCGGTGTGCTTTAAATCGGGAAAAGCCGATACAAGCCTGCGGCGGATAATATTTTCGGTAAAAAGCTTGTTGTAGTTGCTTTCAAGCTCGGTGATTTTTTCGGCGGTAAGATAGGAATCGGAAAAATCGGATACATTCTTAAGCTCTTTTATTCTATGCTGCAATTTAACGGTGGTAATCATCGAAAGGATATAGTCTATCAGAATCAGGGCGCAGACAGAGAGCACGACAATTACGCTCAAGGCAACCGGTATAAGGCTTAAAAACACATTGAGAAAAGGTGCTGCGAGGTCAATGAACATAACGCCAATAATGCCCAAAAGCAAGGCGTAGGGCAAGGTGATGTAGCTGCCGATATTAAGCAGATTATTTGAAAAATCCCAGGGCTTGAATCCGAGAGCCTTTTCGGTAAAAAATCCGATTAAAAAGAGCAAAACAGACAAAAGAACAGCCGAACCGAAAAAAACAATCAGCTTGTTATCGGCAAAGGGGTTCAAGGCAAGGCAGCACACCACGGCACAAAATCCATAGGACGGGCAAAAGGGCAAAGCCAAAAAAGCCCATATTATGAAATTTTTTATCGGTAAACATCATTCTTATTCCGCTTGCAAGCCAGCCTAAAAATGAAAAAATGACAAAATACCACAATAAATCCAATACCATTCAAACCCTATCCTTTTACTTAACATTCCTTAGCAATCAAAAAACAAAAAAGGCACGGCAATGAACCGTGCCTAAAAATTATTCCTTTGGCACATCATCTTTCCAAAGCTCTTTTATTGCCGCAACATTGCCGGCAAGTCCCTGAAGCTCGGAGGGGATGATAATCTTTGTAGCCTTTCCGTCCGCTGCTTTTGCGAATGCCTCAAGACCCTTGAGTTGAATAATGCGATCGCTCGGAGCGGCTTCGTTGAGCATTTTCAAAGCATCTGCGTTGGCCTTCTGAACGGCGAGAATAGCCTCGGCTTCACCCTGAGCCTCTCTGATTTTTTGCTCCTTGACAGCATCGGCTTTAAGGATTGCAGACTCCTTCATACCTTCGGCGACAAGAATCTGACTGCGTTTTTCACCCTCGGCATCAAGGATTCTTGCACGGCGCTCACGCTCAGCCTTCATCTGCTTTTCCATAGCCTCCTGAATTTCACGGGGCGGAAGAATATTTTTAAGCTCAACTCGAATAACCTTTATGCCCCAGGCGTCTGTTGCCTCATCAAGAATAACCCTGATTTTTCCGTTAATTGTGTCACGGGAGGTAAGCGTGTTGTCAAGCTCAAGGTCGCCTATGATGTTACGCAGAGTTGTTGCGGTAAGATTTTCAATGGCACTCAGAGGACGTTCAACACCGTAGCAATAGAGCTTGGGATCAGTTATCTCAAAATAAACAACGGTATCAATTTGCATTGTTACGTTATCACGCGTGATTACGGGCTGTGGCGGAAAGTCCACAACCTGCTCTTTTAAGGAAACCTTTTTTGAGATTTTATCTACAAAAGGAGCCTTGACGTGGAGTCCGGTGTTCCAGGTTGTAAAGTAGGTTCCGAGTCTTTCAATGACATAAGCATGAGCCTGCGGAACGATTTTGACGTTGCTTATAATTACAATAAGCGCTATAAATATTATTATGCCTATAATGACAATACCCAATATTCCATCCATTAGAAAACTCTCCTCTTTAAATTCAGTCAATAACGCTGACAATCATTTTTACTCCCTCAATAGAAAGGACCTTGATTTTTGTGTCCTTTTCAAGAGGGGCGTCGCTCGATTTGGCACTCCAAATCTCGCCCTCAACCTTCACCTGTCCGACGGATTCGCTGTCCTGCAAATCGGTAAGCAAAACTCCGTTCTTGCCGATAAGTCTGTCGGCATTTGTGCCTACTGCGCCGACCTTTTTTCTGTGCTTTTTAACGAGCGGTCTTGTAATGACAAGAGCCAGCAGAGAAACTATCAGAAAAACGGCGGACTGTATCGGAACCGACGGGGTGAAAACGGTGGTAAAAGCGGCACAGACCGCGCCGATTACAAACCAAACGGAAACAAGCTGTGTTGTAAGCGCTTCGCATACAGCCATCAGTATGGCAAAGCCTATCCAAATGAAAGGCATATATTGTTCCATATATCATTCCCCTTTCTTACGGTTATTTTATCATAAGTAAACATAATAGTCAATTTATTTATTTTTCCTGAATATGTACACTTTTCCGTTTTAATGTGTTATACTATAAGTTAATAAAACTGACAGCAGGTGATTGTATGGCATTTGATACATTTGACGAGGGCATTGAGCCGGGCGGAATAAGAAGCAAAAATGAGATAAGAATACTTATTTGCTATCTTTTTGATTCCGTGGGCGAAGGTATGAGCAAGGACCTGATTGTTCAGGCGATTTTAAAGCAGGGGCTTGCAAATTATTTTGAAACCAGCTCCGCCTTTGATGATCTTATTATAAACGGAAATTTGCAGAAAAATTCAGGCGACGGCACAGAGCAAACATATATGCTGACCGAAAACGGCAAAATGATTGCCCGTCAGCTTGACACCACTCTTGCGTATACCGTCAAGGAAAAAGCCTACGCCTGCGCTACAAAGCTGCTTGCGCAAAAGAAAACCGAGCGTGAAAACTCGGTTGAAATAATTAAAAGCGAAAACGGATTTAACGTGGTGTGCAAAATTTCGGGCAGCGACGTTGATCTGCTGAGCTTCAGCCTTTATGTGCCGAGCATGGAGCAGGCTCTGATGATAAAAAAGAATTTTTACCAAAGTCCGTCAACGGTTTATAACACTGTGCTTGCCTTTCTTACGAACGATAAAGAAAATGTTGCGCAGGCACTTGAGGACCTTTACGCAATACTGTAGCCGAACGAAAAAGCGTCTGACAGACTTGTGTACGGCAAATAAATTCAGAAAAACAGGTTAAGACCGAGCATAAGAGTTACTCCCGGTATACCGCCGAGCATTGAAATTAAGATTGACATCAGGCTGACAGGCAAATAAACTCCGGTGAATGTTCCGCTGAGGTTGACCGCAAGCAGAGTAAGAAGTCCGCACGTAAGCGACAGCAGCGACCGCTTAAAAGGGTGTTTGCTCTTTGATATGCGGTGAATTACAGCAAAAAACAAAAAAGCCGAAAAGATAATCAGACATATTCCCCACCAAGGCATTTTAAACAACTCCAAAATAAAAATAGACCGTCAGAAGCTCTGACGGTCTATAATTATGCGTATTTTAACAGGAATATGCCGGTAATTGCTTTACAGAATATCAAAATGAGAAAGCACATTGAGCGCAATTACAAACAATACGAATACGCCGGCAAATACCTTTGTCCAACGAGAAAGAAATGCGTCGATTGAACGAGCCTTATTTTTTGAAAAATAAGAGTCGGCTGCACCGGTAACAACGCCGATGCCCTGCTGATTTCCTTCCTGAAGAATGATAACGACAATGATTGCGATTGAAACCAATCCGAGGATTACTCCGAGAACGATTCCCAAAACTCCCATTTATATACAGTCCTTTCATAATGTATTGATTTAGCGGATAAAATCACAAATATACGTTTAATAACTAAATTATAATATCATATAAATTTAAATAATGCAAGGTTTTTCAGCGAATTTTTCAAATATTTTGCATTTTGTTTCAAATAAGAGAAAGCTGTTCGTCCACAGAATCCTCATTTGAGGGCAAGGCGCCCAGAGCAGGCAGCGAACGAGTTCTGTAGCGCTGCGGTTTTGCAAAAATTCCCTCTTTATAGTCGGAAATTGCAAAAAGTCTTTGACCCTTTTTGAGCTTCATAACAGCCACGCCCTGAGTTGAACGTGTAGACTTTGCGCTGAGCGATCCGGAATGTACCAGCAGCATTCTGCCGGAGGAGGATTTGAGCAAAAATTCTTTGTCCTCATCAACAAAAAGTATTCCCGCAAGGGGCGTCTTGTCGGAATAAGCTCCGGTCAGCCTTTTGCGGTTGGTCTTTGTTGCGTAGGCTTCAAGAGGAACCTTTGCAACCTTGCCGTTTTCAAACGCAAACAGCAAAATTCCCTTGTAATCCTTGGTGGCTATCATTTTAACTGCGTTTTCGCCCTCGTCCATTGAAAGCCTTGCGGGTATATATTCTCCCAAAACGCTCGCCTTGGTGTCGGCGAAATCGGATGCTTTTGCCTTATATACCTGACATTTATCTGTAAAGAAGAGCAGGTCGCAGTTGTTTGAGAACTCTGTTTCCTGAGTTATTTCATCGCCGTCCTTGAGCTTGTGGGCTCCGCTCATACGCAGCGACTGCGGTGTGATTTTTTTAAAATAGCCCTCCTTGCTAAAGAAAAGCGTAACGGGATAATCGGGGATTTCCTCGACCTCTTCAACATATTTTGCGGTATCCTCATAGATGATTATGCTTTTGCGGGGCTGTCCGTATTTTTCGGCAATGCTCTTCAGCTCTTTTACGATAATCGTCTTTACACGGGATTTGCTTTTGAGAATTTCGTCAAGCTCGGCAATTTCCCTTTCAAGGTCCTCAATGTCCTTTGTGCGCTTAAGGATGTACTCGCGGTTGAGGTGACGGAGCTTGATTTCGGCGACGTATTCAGCCTGAATTTTATCAATTCCGAAGCCTATCATAAGGTTGGGCACCACATCGACCTCTTCGTCGGTTTCACGCACTATTTTGACAGCCTTGTCAATATCAAGGAGAATTTTATCAAGTCCATTTAGCAAATGAAGCTTTTCAGATTTTTTGTTTTTGTCATAATACGTTCTGCGCCTTACGCACTCAACTCTGAACGCTATCCATTCCTCAAGCAGCTCCCTGACCCCTAACACTCGGGGTACTCCGCCTATAAGCACGTTAAAATTGCAGGCGAAGGAATCCTCAAGCGTGGTAAAACGGAAAAGCTTCGCCATAAGCTTATCGGGGTCAACGTCCCGCTTTAAATCAATGGTAATTTTAAGTCCGTCAATACCGGTTTCATCTCGAATATCAGATATTTCCTTAACTTTACCCTGCTTTACAAGGTCAATTACCTTTTCGATGATAACCTCGCAGGTGGTGGAGCTTGGAATTGAAAGAATATCAATGCAGTTCTGAGATTTATCATACGCATACTTGGAGCGAAGCTTGATGCTTCCTCTTCCCGTTTGATAAACCTGATCTATGGCTTTTTCGTCATAAATAATCTGACAGCCGCCGATAAAATCGGGCGCAGGCAGAGTTGATTTTATGTCATGGTTCTGGTCACGAATGAGCGCCGCCGTGGTTTCGCAAATTTCCTTTAGGTTAAAGGAGCAAATATTGGAAGCCATACCGACGGCAATGCCGGTGTTTGCGTTGACAAGCACGGACGGAAAGGCTGTGGGCAAAAGTGTGGGCTCCTTCATTGTGTTGTCGTAGTTATCGACAAAATCAACCGTATCCTTGTCTATATCACGAAAAATCTCGTTGCATATTGTGTCAAGCTTTGCTTCGGTGTATCTTGAAGCCGCCCACGCCATATCACGGCTGTAAAATTTGCCGAAGTTGCCCTTAGAGTCAACATACGGGTGCAGCAGCGCTTCGTAGCCTCGTGACAGACGAACCATTGTATCGTAGATTGCGGAATCGCCGTGGGGATTGAGCTTCATTGTAGCTCCGACTATGTTGGCGGACTTTGTTCTGCCGCCGGTTAAAAGCCCCATTTTATACATGGTGTAAAGAAGCTTGCGGTGCGAGGGCTTAAACCCGTCAATTTCCGGAATTGCGCGGGACATAATAACGCTCATCGCATAGGGCATATAGTTTTCACGAATTGTTGAAACTATCGGCTGCTCAACGACCTCGCCGGCGCCGTTAATTACACCGTGAGTTTTGGGAACAGACGGTTTTTTAGTAGATTTCTTTTTAGGTGACATCGCATTTTGCCTCCAATCAGCTTACATCGAGGTTGTCAATGTATTCATAGCCATGTTCAACAATATAATCTTTTCTTCCCTGCAAATTATCGCCGAGCAGAATATCAAAAATTTGAGAGGTTTGAGCCGCATCATCGGGCATAACCTTGATTAAACGGCGTGTGTCTGGATTCATTGTGGTGAGATTCATCATATCCGGCTCGTTTTCGCCGAGGCCCTTGCTGCGCTGAATCGTGAATTTTTCACTGCCGATTTGACTGATAAATTTTTCCTTTTCGCTCTCGTCATACGCAAAGTAAACGTCGTTTTTAGAAGTGATTTCATAAAGCGGAGATTCGGCAATGAACACCTTTCCCACGTCAATGAGTGTGGGCGTGAGCCGGTAAATCATTGTCAAAAGCAGAGTTCTTATCTGGAATCCGTCGACGTCGGCATCAGTGCAGAGAATAATTTTATTCCAGCGCAGTGAATCCAAATCAAAGCTTGAAAGGTTTTTGTTTGCCTTTGACTTGACCTCCACTCCGCAGCCCAGCGCCCTGAGCAAGTCGGTAATGATTTCGCTTTTAAATATTTTGTCGTAGTCCGCTTTAAGGCAGTTGAGAATCTTGCCCCTGATTGGCATAATAGCCTGAAAATCAGGGTCACGTGCCTGCTTGCAGGCGCCGAGGGCAGAGTCGCCCTCCACAATGAACAGCTCACGGGCATTAACGTCCTTGCTGCGGCAATCGACAAATTTTGCAACTCTGTTGGTGATATCAAGATTACCGGAAAGCTTTTTCTTTATGTTAAGCCTGGCTTTTTCGGCATTTTCACGGCTGCGCTTATTCACAAGCGCCTGCTCGGCAATTTTTTCGGCTTCTATCGGATTTTCTATAAAATAAACCTCAAGGCTGCGCCGTAAAAAAGCGGTCATTGCATCCTGAATACCCTTGTTGGTAACTGCCTTTTTAGTCTGATTTTCATATGATGAAACGCTTGAAAACGATGAAATTACGCACACGAGGCTGTCCTCGACGTCCTCAAATTTAATTTTGCCCTCGGTTTTGTTGTACTTGTTGTTCTGCTTTAAATAGCTGTCTATCTGATACACAAAAGCATTGCGCACCGCCTTATCGGGCGCGCCGCCGTGCTCAAGCCAGCTTGAATTGTGATAGTATTCCGTAAGGCAGGCTCGGTTTGAGAATGCAACGGCAATATCCATTTTGCATTTATATTCGGGCTTGTCATCACGGTCACGGGTTTTAACCTCGGTAGACCAGTTTTGAACGGAGGTAAGACCGTCCTCTCCGATAATCTCTGCAACGTGGTCGACAATGCCGTTGACATAATTGTATGAGGTGGTATCAAATGATTTTCCGTTTTGATTTCTGAATATAAACTCAACTCCGGCGTTTACAATGGCCTGACGTTTCATAATATCAAGGTAATAGTCGGGCTGAATATCAATGTCGGTGAATACCTCAAGGTCGGGCTTCCAATGAATTTTAGTGCCGGTATCCTTTTTATTATACGGCTCCTTGTTCAGCCCGCCGATATTTATTCCCTTTTCAAAATGAAGGGTATAACGATAGCCGTCACGGCGAATGTCAACGTCCATATATTCGGAACTGTACTGCGTGGAGCAAAGTCCGAGACCGTTCATACCCAGGGAAAATTCATAGCTCTCCCCCTCGTTGTTGTTGTATTTTCCGCCTGCGTACATCTCGCAGAAAACAAGCTCCCAGTTGTACTTCTTTTCGTTCTCGTTAAAGTCAACGGGTATGCCTCGTCCGTGGTCCTCAACCTCTATTGAGCCGTCCGAATAACGGGTTACGGAAATCTTCTTTCCGTAACCCTCTCTTGCCTCATCTATTGAATTTGAAAGAATTTCAAACACCGAATGCTGACAACCGTCAATACCGTCGGAACCGAAAATAACCGCAGGTCTTTTGCGGACACGGTCGGCGCCCTTTAGCGTTGTGATGCTGCTGTTATCGTACTCGTTTGTTTTCTTTCTTGGCATAAAATCCTTCCTTTACCCTTTGTCACCGCGCAGCGTTTTGATTTTGTCACGCAGGTATGCGGCGTGTTCAAATTCAAGCAGCTTTGCAGCGGCTTTCATCTCTTTGGTCAGACTCTCTATCATCTGCTGCTTTTGAGCCTTTGAAAGCTTTT
>JAJQDK010000108.1 GCA_021202245.1 Clostridiales bacterium | reverse complement strand
TCCGCTACAATGGACTCGGGGCGGCTCTCTGTGCGCATACCATCAGTCCTCGCCAAACTTCTATGTGTAGTTAGTATATCTTTCGGTCATCAAAATGTCAACCGGCTTATCAAAAAATCCGCCGGGTATTTTCTTTTCAACGCAGCGGGAGTAGCAAATTCCCACGGCGGTGCCTTTAAAGTCCTGCAAAAAGCGGTCGTAGTAGCCCTTTCCGAAGCCTATTCTGTAGCCCGACAGATCAAAGCACAGCCCCGGAACAAAGCACACACCCTGAGAATAATCGGCAGCCCTTTCGCATTTATCGGGCGGCGGCTCAAGGATTCCGAAGGTGCCCTTTTCAAGCTCATCGGTTGAATTGATGTAATAAAAATCCATTTCTCCGGATTTGTTTCTGCATTTGGGAACAGCGAGCTTTTTTCCGTCCTCAAGCGCCCTGCGAATTATTCGAGATGTATCAAACTCAATTTCGGAGGACACATACACAAACAGCACGGCGCAGTCCCTGTACAAATCGGTGCTTAAAAATTTTTCGGAAAGCTCGGCGTCAAGCTCCGCCTTCTTATCCTTGGGATAATTTTCCCTGAGCTTTTTATATTTTGAACGCAAAAAGTCCTTTTGCTCTTTAATATTTTTTACAGGCACTGCATATCTCCGATAACCTTGTCGGCTGCCTCTGCGGAAACAGCGGCGCTTACTATAGCGTGACCGAATTCAACGGCGCAGCCTGCGCCCTTGCCCGTTATCACGCAGCCGTCAACCGTAGTGTGAGCGGCAGTGTATTCACTGCAGTCAAGCTCTGAATCAAAGCCGGGGAAGCAGGTGGCTTTTTTGCCCTTTAAAATTCCGAGATGTCCGAGGATTGACGGCGCAGCGCAAATTGCTGCGACAATTTTTGAATTTTCAAAGCAATATTTAACACAATTTATAACAAGCTCCGATTTTTCAAGGTTAAGCGTTCCGGGCATACCTCCGGGCAAGACAACGCCCTCAATGCCGTCAAGGCTGACCTGCTCGGCGGTAATATCCGCCTTTACGGTAACTTGGTGCGAGCCTGTTATATACTCGCCGTCCACGCCTGCGGTTTTTACGTCAATGCCCGCTCTTCTCATAACGTCAAGCGTTGCAAGAGCCTCGGTTTCTTCAAATCCGTCTGCAAGAAAAAGATAAAACATACTTAGTTTCCTTTCAACTGAATAAATTGCTGTTTTCTATGGTTTACTTAATTTAAGGTTATTCCTATATACACGCCGGTCGGTCTGCTTTGCGCACGGGCGAGGGGCTTTATCATTCCGTATCTGTTTATTTTGCTCTGCCGAAAAGCGTTGCTGTCAGCCTTGACGACAAATGCAAATTTTTTTGCTTCGGTGCTTTCAAGCAGCAGAGTCTTCAACTCTTCAAGGTCGGAATAAACGGAATAAAAAATTTCCGCACAGCCGTTTTTATCTTCAAACAGAGCAAAGCAGCCCTTTCCGTTAATGGATTTTGCACCGTAAATTTTATAGTATTTCTCGGCAAAATCGGCAAAATCACCGCTTTGCAAAAGAAAATTATCCTTAAAGCAAGCCTTCTGCATTGCTTCAAATCCGCCGCAGTCGGTTTTTTCGCCGCCTGAGGTGCATCGCAAATTTTCAAGCTCCGCTCTCGACAGCTCGCATCGTCCTGCACAGCAGCCGATGTAATAGCCGAATTTTTCGTAAAATTCATATAAGCCTTCGTTTGCCGGAAGCAGAAGCGAATAGACGTCTCCGTTTTTTTCGGCGTCATTCAGGGCAACCGCTATAAGCCGAGCCATAATTCCGAGCCTGCGGTATTCTGGCTTGGTGCAGGCCCCGCAGAGATAATGAGCTTTCTCTCCGTTGAGCGAGCCGTGAATAAGATACAGCGCCGCAACGGGAGCTTCTCCGTCTTTGGTGCAATATGCGGAGCAGCTGTCTATATTTCTTTCAAAGAATAAATCTGCTGCCGACTCCTTTTCATCAAAGCATTCGAGCCAAAGCTCCTTTAGGCTTTCCGTATCGGATTTATCGGCTTGCACAAAGGTTAAATTCATCGTTATTTCAGCCTTGCGTTAAATCTATCGAGAATGATTACGGGATTGTACGAAAGCTTGGATTTACGCAAGCCCTCAATTCCCATATCCTCTTCCCTGTTGATATATTTATATGAGGTCAGAGTTTTTGCAAATTCATTGCTGATTACCGCATAAACTCCGTCGTATTCACGAAGCGCCTTTTCAAAATTTATATCAAAGGCAATCGGGGAAATTTCGCTGCCGAGAGTCATCGCAATGGGCTTTGTGTCGGCATACAGCACCGCGCCCCTCATATTAAACTCTTCTCTCAGGTCAAAGAGCGCTTCCCTGATGATTTTTGCCTCTTCGTAATTATCGGCATTCACGCCGTTTTCTCTGCACCAGTCAAGAACGACCTGCATCGCATCGGCTTTATTGCTGTCATCGAGCGTTTCAAAGTGAGTATCCGTATAAGTTCTGTAGAACTTTGAGATATGGTTGCGCTTTGCGTGAAACTTTTTCCCCGGAAGCGTTGCAAATTCCTCGGTAAGATAGATATAATCCTGATTTTCCGGAGAACGCTCATAGGAAAAACCTGAGGGATACATTGATTCAAGCATTGCGCGCTGCGCGTTGGTAAGCATAGCAATGTGCGGCGCCGCTCCTCTTTCTGCGGAATCGCCCATAATTTCATTCAGCGCTCCCTTTATATTTTTGCCGACAGGCATTGTATAGCCCCAAATTTTTTCATCGTCGTTAAAGTACGCTCTGATAAGCGTATCGTCATATACGGCAAATTTAATATTGAATTCATTTCTCCACATATATGCGTTGAGCAAATTCCATTCGGTGTCTATCGCCGAGGGAGAGAAACAGTTGTAATACTTTTTAAAATTATTAACATCGGATTTTTGAACTGTCTTAAAATCTATCATAAATTATTTGGCCGCCTTTTCAATTTCGTCAGCTATTGCATCTATAGTTTTAATTTTACCGTTTTCATTGCAGTTAATCACCTGCCACCCGCATTTTTCGGCGGAATAAAGGGCGCTTTCTCTGCAGGCGAGCAAATACTTGAAATTCTTTTCATGCAAATCCATTTTAGAAGCGTCGCCGCCGTAGCGTTTTTTCATAAGTTCCTGCGAAATTTCGGGGTCAACGTCAAGGTAAATAACCTTGTCGGGCTTAGGAATACCGAGCTTGGAGTATTCAAAATCCTCCTGCCATCCGATAAAGCTGTCCCACTGCTCTCTCGGAAGCTTGGACATTTGATAAATTAGGTTTGAGGTTGCATAGCGGTCGCTTAAAATTACTCTGCCGTTTAGGAAGTCCTCTTTCCAAAACTGCAAATAGCTTGCAATTCTGTCAACCGCATAAAAGGCGGAGGCAGCGTAGGCATTGACGGCATCGGGCTTATCCCCGAATGCTCCGTCAAGATACATTTTCACGAGCGAGGAGCTTGGGTTATCGTAATCGGGAAACTCAAGCCTTGTAACCTCGGCGCCCGACGATTTAAGCTTTTCCTCAAGGATTTTTGTCTGAGTAGCCTTTCCACTGCCGTCAAGACCCTCTATTACCAAAAATTTGCCGTCCATAAAATCACCAAACCGTAATCGTAAAATTGATTTATGCAAAAATTATTTCTTTCTGTATTTTTCACGCATTTCCTTTTGTCTGCCGCAGCACATATTGCCCTCGGGGCAGGGACCGAACAAACAGGAAGGACCGCAGTTTTTAAACAAATCGGGCGCAACCTCAAGGCACTGCAAAAGCATTTGCTCGGCAACCTCTCTAATCTCCCACTGCGCACGGTTGCAGCAGCGGTGAGCAAAAAAGTTTTTAAGGCTGCGAGCATTAAACGTGCAGACAATTTTTGTGGTTGAAGCGTTGGGCAAAATAAAGCGCGCGTCCTCGTTGGCTTTCTTTATAAAAGCGGAGCATTGCTTTTTGTTCTCCGATTTAAAGCTTTCGATGATTTCCTCGTCGGTTCCGCTGAGCTCTCTGCCGGTAAAATCCTTTATGTAGCCCGCAACAAGCGCATCTCTGATTTCCTTATACGCCTGCGACTGCATATCAATCACTCTGTTATAAGCGGCAAGCGCTTTTTCATTTTTCTCAATTTCGGGCGGAGTCACAAAGTCAAACCTTGTGCCGTCAACATAGCGCTGCGACTGCTGACTGTAGGAAGCGATCCTGTGACGTACAAGCTGATGAGAACAGGCACGGGAGATTCCCTCTATGCCGAAGGTGAAGGAAGCGTGCTCAATAGGACTTGCGTGACCCAAATCTGAGAGCATATCAATAAAAGCCGCCGTCTTTTCCTCGGTCAGACCGTCACGAATATCCTCGATATTTGAGGGAGAGTAGCACAGCTTGGCAGCCATTGCCACAGTCTGCTCAGGGTTCGGAGTATGAGTAAGTAAAGTAACCTTTATTGCCATTTTTAACTTTCCTTTCTTAAAACATAATAAGGCTTGTATATCCGCAAATATGTATTTATCAAATAAGCGGTCCGCCGGATTGATGAGCCGAATATAAGCAGCAACGGACCGAATCAAGCGTTATTTAGATTTATTATACCATTTCCGCAGTTGTTTTTCAATATAATATTTTAACCTCAGCCGCAAAAGTCCTTTGCTTTTGCAGCCGGTATTTTTGCATCCTGCAAAAACGGACGCCGAAAAACAGACGTCCGTTTAATCATTATTTAAGATTTAAGCTTATTTCTTCCGAAGTCCGCAGGACGTTATTCATCCGAAGAATCGGTGCTTGTTGTCGAACCGGTTACCAAATCCTCAAAAACAAATTCCGCAAACGCAAGTCTTTGCGCATCGAGATCGGCAATTTTAATTGTGGAGCAGGTGCTGCCGTTGATGACCGTTTCATTATCGTAGTACCACAAGCCCTCTTCGGGAACGTAGTACTGCTCAATATCGTAATTGAGATAGGTCAGAACGTGAGAAACAAGCGAGGTTATCTCATCCTTTTTAAAGTTTGTGGTAACAAGCGGACCGACTGAATTTACAATAGAAACAATATCCGTAAGACTTGCATCCTTCATACTTTCAAAGATAGTTTCAAGCAAATTTCTCTGACGGGAGGTTCTGTCCCAGTCGTCGCCGGCAATTCCTATGGCCTCCTCGTTGCTGTCAAGACCTCTGTCGCGAGCATACCACAGAGCCTCCTTGCCGTCAAGGTGCACAACTCCGGGGGAGTCGGTGATGGTTGACCATTCGTCTGACTGGTTGTTCTTATACAGCTGATAATTGATATAATCAATTTCATCCTGAGTCAGCTCTATATCTATTCCGCCGAGGGTGTCGATAATCTCAGTGAAGCTTTCAAAATCAACAACGGCGTAGCGGTCGATTTTTATGCCGAAATTTGACTGAATTGTGTTAATTGCAAGCTTTGCGCCGCCGTAGGTATAGGAAGCGTTGAGCTTATTGTAGCCGTAGTCGGGAATATAAACATAGGTATCACGCTGGAACGATGTCAGCTTTAGCTTGTCGTGACGGTTGTCGATAGAAAGCATAATCATCGTATCGCTCAGACCGTTCTCGTCTTCGTCTGCTTTGCTGTTGTCCTCGCCGAAAAGCATTATATTGAGAACCTTTGAGTCCTGAAGAAGCTCTCCGTCGGTCAGCGAAAGCTGAGTTCCATCGCCCTCAAGCTCGGATATAGTTGCGGTGATGGCATCGGTATTGTCGTCGTCATCATCATAGTTAAGAGAATCGTAGTTAAGCGAATTAAGTACGGAATAATAGTAAACGAAGCCGGTTCCGCCTATCAAAAGAATTACAGAAAGCGCAAGCGCTATTGCACGCTTTACTCTGCCCTTTTTATTGTAAACCTTGCGAATTTGGCTGTTAGAGCTGATGTCAACAAGATTGTCCGAAGCACTTTTTTTGCTGTGATTTGACATATAATTCCTCCAATAAGAAGTAAAATCCTGAAATTTTACAGTTTACGAGAATTGAAAACACACATTTATAGTATACCATACTATTCAAAATAATAATTCCAATTAAGAATTATATCGTCTGCTTTCGACCGATTCCGTGCAATTTTTCGCTTTCGCTATGCGCTATTTTGTCAAGCGGGATAGTTTTATTTTTCGGCTTAGGTTAAATCCTGTTCGTCAAGGGTCAGATAGAACGAGGGCAAAAATTCCTCTTCAAATACCCTCACCTCCGGCAGATTCATATCGTGAATCGAGCTTTCTATAGTCTGCTTTGCCTGTTTAAATTCGTCGTTGCCCATACGGATTTCATCTATACACTTAATCAGCGCAGACAGCTTATCCGCCGCCTTCACATACCTTTTAAGCTCCTCGTCGCTTTTTTCGCTCATCTTTATAATCTCTTCCATATCTTCCTTAAAATCATCCGGAAGCATAGAAACAAGCCTGTCGGCGGCACAGTTTTCAATCTCTTTATAAGCATTTTTTATTTCGGGATTAAAATATTTTACCGGAGTAGGCATATCTCCGGTGATAATCTCCGTTGAGTCGTGAAAAATCGAAAGCAGCGCCGCACGCTCGGCGTCAAGCTCTCCGCCGAAGCGTTTGTTGTGTATCAGCACAAGGCAATGGGCAAGCATTGCCACCTGCAGACTGTGCTCGCTGATATTTTCATTTTTTGTATTATTCATCAATCCCCAGCGGTTTATGTATTTCATTCGGGAAAGCATAGCATAGAAATGAGATTGCTTCATATAATAAAACTCCTGTTTTTTTACAAAAATTAGTGCAAAACAATTATAAATATGTTATAATGCTTAATTAAGATGATTAACCCGTTTAATCTAAGCCGCAAAAGTCTTTCGCCTCTAAGGGCGGCAGGCAGTATTAAGCGGTATCTTGTATTATTATACTATGTTTTGTAAAATTGTAAAGAATCTTTTTTGAGCGGAGCAAGGCGTTACAAGCCACTTATTTGAATACATCCAGCTACTATTGGAGGAAACGATGACTAACCGACTTTTGCGCTGCAGCCTCAGGCACCGTCATTATGCGCTCAGGGCGTTTTTGATTGCGCTCCTGACTGCTGCGGTAATTTTTGTGCCTTTTATAATTTATAACGGCGGCATATTCTATTATTACGGAGATTTTAATGTTCAGGAAATCCCGTTTTATCAGCTTGCACACGACGCCGTGCGCAGCGGCAATCTCGGTTGGAGTCATATAACCGACCTCGGCTCGGATTTCATCTCAAGCTACAGCTTTTATCTTTTGGGCAGCCCTTTTTTCTGGCTGACAATACCTTTTCCGAGTGAGAGCATCCCCTATCTCATCGGACCCTTGTTTATACTCAAATTTGCCTGCGCATCGCTCACGGCTTATCTGTATTTGCAAAGATATGTTCGCAACAAAAATTATGCCGTTATCGGCGGACTGCTGTACGCCTTTTCGGGATTTTCAATTTACAACGTATTCTTCTTCCATTTTCACGAGCCTATGATAATGTTTCCGCTGCTGCTTGCGGCGCTGGATTCATTTTTGTATGACAAAAGGCGAGGCGTCTTTGCCGTTGCGGTGTTTGCCGCCTGTATGGTTAATTACTATTTCTTTGTCGGACAGGTTCTGTTCGTGGTAATGTATTATCTTATGCTCGTCTTTACCAAAACCTACAAATTTAAAATCAAGGAATTTTTTATCCTTGCCGTTGAGGTAATTATCGGGTTTGCGGCTACCGCTTTTCTTCTGCTGCCGTCGGCACTCGGCTTGATGGGCAATCCGAGATTGAGCGAGCTGCCCGAAGGGTGGGGTTCGCTTGTATATGAGCAGGCGGAGCGCTATTGGCTTATTATTGCCGCATTCTTTTTTCCGTCAGACCTGCCTGCATTCCCCGTGTTCACGCCCGATTCCAACGGCAAATGGGCGTCTGTTGCCGGCTGCCTGGCGTTGTTCGGTATGACGGGCGTCATCGCATTTTTACAGCTTCGGGAGCGAAGCTGGATTAAAAAGCTTATTGCCCTGCTGATGCTGTTTGCCTTTGTCCCTGTTTTAAACAGCGCTTTTCAGCTGTTTAACAGCTCCATTTTCTACGCAAGATGGTATTATATGCTCGTGCTTGTCTTTACACTTGCCACAATCAGGGCGCTTGAAAGCAAGGAAGCCGATTGGAACAGAGCAATCGTCTGGTCTGCGGGAATTACCGCAGGTATGGCTGTACTGATAGGCGTAATGCCTCAGTTAACGGATGAGGAGGACGGCACAACCTCAATTCTGCCGGGAGTTCAGGCAACCTTTGAAAGATTTTGGATTTACGTTCTTATTGCGCTTATCAGTCTGCTTGCGTTTGTGCTTATCTTAAAGAAATTCAAGCCCAATCCGAGGAGGTTTGCGTTTGCGTCAACCGCCGGCGTGCTTATAGTTGCAATTTCCTCATCTATGTTTATCATTGCAACCGGCTCGGCATACAGCTCAACCACCGAAGCCATAGACGAGGACATCATAAACAGTCGTGATGGAATCACTATTGAGGACATAGACGAGGTAAGAAGCGACTTTTACGAATGTGTGGACAACACGGCTATGTTCTGGCAGATTCAGAGTATAAACTGCTTTCAAAGCTCGGTTTCTCCGTCGATAATGCAGTTTTACGATTCTATGTCAATCACCCGTGACGTTGCGTCCCGTCCCTCAACCGACAGCTACGGACTTCGTTCTTTTCTCAGCTGCAAATATCTTTTTGATTACGCAGGCGACGGTGAACAGGGCAGCGAAAATTCCTTTATAAACGAGGACGGCGAAACAAAAATGCCGTATTGGACTTATTTAACAACGCAAAACGGATTTGACATTTATGAAAACGAATGCTATATTCCCATGGGATTTACCTATGATACTTTTGTTACCGAGGAGGAATTTGAACGTACAGACAGTCTGTACCGTTCAGAATCCATTTTATATTCAATGGTGCTTTCAAAAGAGCAAATGGAAAAGTATTCCTCAATCACGGGTTATACCGAGGAAAAATACGAGCTGCTCTACGGAGATCATCCGGAATATTTTGACAGCATAGTTGACAAATACAGGCTCGATTACGAAACCTACGCCGAGGTGTGTGCGGAGCGTGCCGCTTCAAGCTGTTCAAGCTTTGAATATACAGACACCGGATTTACCGCGGCATTTGAAAATGACCCCGAGGAAAAGCTTTTGGACTGCAGCGTGCCATACAGCGAGGCATATACTCCACCCATAACCAGAGAGGCTGTTGAAATTGAAAATGTCAACAACGGCTTTATGGCTGTTTTGGTGCCTGCCGACACCGACTGCACCATAGTCTTTACCTATGAAACCCCGGGACTTTCCTGCGGAATTAAAATAAGCCTGATTGCGCTCGGACTGTTTTTGATTTATTTGACTGTCGTCATATTGTACAGAGCAAATAAAAAAAGAAAGGCAAAAACACAGCCTGCACATATCGGCAAGCACAGCTAAAAAGGAGAAACGGTATGCTATTCGGAGATAAAATACTTAAATATAAGGATGAAATTTTAAAAGACCTGAACACACTGCTCGGTTTCAAATCGGTTTCTTCGGAAAATAACGCGGAATGTGACAAAGCGCTTGAATTTATTCTGAGCAGAGCAAGGGATTTCGGTCTTGCCTGCGAAAGGGTTACGGACAAAAGCGCCCACGTTGAGCTCGGAAACAGCGGAAAGCTGTGCGGTGTGCTTTCTCACCTGGACGTTGTTCCGGCAGGAAACGGCTGGAGCGTTGAACTCTTTGCCCTCACGCAAAAGGACGGCAGGCTTTACGGCAGGGGCGTTGCGGACGACAAGGGTGCGGCGCTTGTAAATCTGTATTGTATGAGAGCATTAAAGGAAAACGGCGCCGAAGGGGTCAATACACTGCGCGCCGTTTACGGAACCGATGAGGAATGCGGTATGGAGGATATGGACGGTTATTTTTCTAAAATGCCGCTCCCCGATATGGCGTTCACTCCCGACAGCGACTACGGAATTTGCTATGCGGAAAAGGGCATTTTACAGCTGAAAATCAGCACCGAATTAAATAATGCAACTCTGCTGACTCAGTTCCGCTCAGGCAGCGCCGTGAATACCGTTCCCGACCTTGCGTATGCTATACTTGACTCCTCAAGCTATGATGAGCAAACCTTAATGCGCCTTGCCGATGCAAGCGACGGAAGCTTTGAATTTAAATACACAATAGACGGATTGATGATAATCAGCAGAGGCAAAGCGGCTCACGCCTGCGAGCCGGAAAAGGGCTTTAATGCTGCCACTGCGCTTGTCGATTTAATATCAAACGCCTATCAGTCCTATGAGTTAGGCTCAATCTGCGCCTTTATAGATTATGCCGTAAACCGTGAAATCAACGGCCGTTCTCTCGGCTTGAAGATGAGCGATTCGGTATCCGGAGCGCTGACCGTGAACGTGGGCTCAATCAATATTGAGGAAGAAACCGCGCAAGCAACGCTTGACATTCGCTATCCCGTAACTATGAAGGGTGAAAATGTATTAAATCAATTCAAAAAGGTAGCAAACAACGACAACATTCGGGTTGAGGTGCTGCATCACGAGGCGCCCCTGTACGTTCCGAAGGAGTCAGAGCTTGCAGAGCTTCTTTCCTCCGCCTACGAAAGCGTGACCGGTGAAAAAGCGGAGCTGTATTCAACCGGCGGCGGAACCTATGCACGCAAGCTCGGCGGAAAGGGCGTTGCTTTCGGCCCCGTGTTCAAAAGCGATGATGTGCGTATGCACAACAGTGACGAAAGCATAAACGAGGAGGGCTTTTTTAAGCACGCTCAAATCTGCCTTGAAGCAATGTACAGAATGTACACCTCAAAATAAATCCGTTCCCCTGCCAAAGCTTAACAAGCGGCAGAGCTCTTTAACCCGGAGCAAAGCCCGATGTAAGCTCGCTAAAGATTGGCGAACAGGTCATACGATATGACGATATTACTGAAAAAGGATCCTGATAAATGAATACCGAAAAAATAATAAAAAAGCAAGCAAAACAGTCTTTACGGGGAAATTGGTCTACGGTTATATCCGCAGTTTTATTTGTATGCGCCTTATCGCTGCTGTTGATTTTGACAATGAACGCCTGCTTTTTCGGCTTTAAGATTATAAACTACGAAACAAATACGGTGGTACAGAACAAGAAAATTGCCTTTGCATCTGTCATTGCGATATTCAGCGTTCTCGGACTGCTTTGCACTCCGCTTATTAACGGCATTTACAAAATGCTTTACAATGTTTCGCTTTACAATAATGCCGATATCGGGGATTTATTCTATTATTTTCGCGGAGCCGTGCGATACTTTAAAACTGTCGTGCTCAATGTCATTACCCTGTTTGTGTGGGGCGTTGTATCCTACGGACTTGACTGCTACTACTATATTTCAGTCTTTACGGATAAAAGCTTGCAGGATAACTCGGGATTTGATATAATTACCCTTGTGCTTGCCGCTGCATTGATTGTTTCGGTAATAATTAAGATATTTGCATATTTGATATTTGCAAATTATACTTTGTTTGCATACGCAAAATCGGATGATATGCCGCTTTCACAGTATTTTTTCCGTATGTACGGCTTTGCGCTCAGGCATTTTAAAGAAACTCTCAAGCTCGTTGCAGCCCTTGTCGGCTGGATTGCGCTATGCTTTTTTGTGGTTCCTTTATTTTATGTTCTGCCGTACATAATGACTTCATTTGCAACATCCGCCAAATGGCTGTTTGCACTTGAAAAAGACAGGGGATTGTTATGTTAGTTTCTCTTTGTATGATTGCCTACAACGAGGCGGATGTGCTCAACAGCCTCTTCAGGGATTTTTCCCTTCAGGATTATCCTCACAGCCTTATTGAGGTTGTGCTGGTTGACAGTATGTCTACCGACAGCACAAAAGAGCTTATGGACAAATTCAAGGAAACGGATTTCGGATTTTACAACGTCGAGGTTGTTCAGTGCGCAAAAAAGAATCAGGCAAGCTCGTGGAACGCAGCTCTGATGACTGCTCACGGCGACGTTATAATTAGAGTTGACGCCCACGCAAGAATACCCAAAAATATTGTTTCAAGAAATGTTTTTAACTAAGAGAAGTTCGAGGATGAGGTCGGCGGCGGCAGACCCAATATTACCTCGGACGTTTCCTCGTGGAAGCTCACGCTGCTTGTGGCGGAGGACTCGCTTTTCGGCAGCTCAATCGCTTCATACAGACGTCCGCCCACACAAAAGGAATATCTCGACAGCCTGTTTCATGCCGCATACCGCAGAGAGGTTATACAAAAGGTAGGCGGATTTAACGAGGACCTCGGCAGAACCGAGGACAACGAGTTTCATTACAGGATACGAAAAGCCGGATATAAGCTTTGCTGTTGTCCGGATATAATCTCATATCAGCACTCAAGGAACAATTTGAAGGATATGATAAGGCAAAAATATTCCAACGGCAAATGGATAGGGCTTACTCTTTCCGTGTGTCCCGGCTGTCTTTTATATTTCCATTTTGCCCCTTTTTTGTTTTTGACGGCGCTCATTTTCTGCGGAATTTTGGCTGCTCTCGGATTTCCTATCCTGCTGTACACCCTGCTGCTTCTGTACGGAATGTTTGACCTCGTAAATGCCGTAGGATGCTGCACAATGAAAAACATTCAGCCGCAATTTGCGCTTTTGCCGGTTATTTTTCCGATACTTCATATTTCCTACGGTGTGGGCACAGCGGTGGGACTGCTTTTGATTCCACACTGGAAAAAGAAGCTCAAATCAAGCAATGCGCAGTCCCGCATTGAAAAGGTAAAAAGAAAAATAGCAAAGAATACTATAAAAGACAAAAAATAAGCTATAATTACTATACGGAGAAGATTTATGTCTGAACTTGTACAAATGACTCCCGAGCTTTTGCGGGAGCTTCAGCTCAAGCAGCTTGATGCCTTGGTATATTTTAGGGATTTCTGCGATAAAAACAATCTGAAATTTTATCTCATAGGCGGCGCCCTTATCGGTGCGCTTCGCAACGGCGGCTTTGTGCCGTGGGACGATGATATCGACGTGATTATGCCCCGTCCCGATTACGAAAAGCTGCATAAATTGTGGCGTGAGCAAAAAGCGGACGGACGCTTCCGTCTGCTTAAAACCGACGATGAAATCTTTACGGGCAATATTTTCATCACGATTACAGATACAAACTACACAATGGTTAAGGCAAACCAGGTAGATGTCGATATTCCCCACGGACTTGTGCTTGACGTATTTCCTCTCGACGTTTGCCCCGACGGAGGTTTTGCCCGCAAAATGCAGTATGTTTGGACAATGCTCTACTCTCTGTTTTTGGCGCAGATTCCGCCCGAAAATCACGGCGGGCTGTTGGCTGCCGGAAGCAAAGCCTTGCTGTCAATTTTCAGAGGCAAAAGCATCAGGAATAAAATCTGGCGGTTTTGCGAGCGTAAAATGTCTAAATACAAGCTTGAGGATAACGAATGTGTGACCGAGCTTTGCTCGGGACCGTATTGGATGAAAAAGAAATATCCCAAGCATATTTATGCCGGCGTGGATTACGTGACGTTTGAGGGGCTTAAAATACCCTGTATGTCGGGATATGACGAATATCTGACAATGATTTTCGGCGACTATATGAAGCTGCCGCCCGAGGAGGAGCGGATACCGCATCACGACATAGCATATCTCGATTTGAACACGCCGTGCATTGAATACGACAGCAGGCATAACGGAAAGCGATAAAATATTATGGATTTGGTTTTGAACGTATGGACAAGCGGTGATTATGCGGATTTTATTGAATATCTCAAAAGTAACGCCTGTGAAAAATACCGTGATTTTCAATCACATCTTATTCCCGATTCAAAAGAAATTATGCTGGGTATAAAAATACCCGAATTACGCAAAATAGGCAGGGAAATTGCAAAGGGCGGCGCCGAAAGCTTTTTGAAAATATCCTCCCCCGGTCTGTATGAAACACGCATGATAAGGGGAATTGTCACAGGCTTGATAAAAACCTGTGATTTTGAAAAATTCACACAGCTTTGCGACGCTTTTATTTGCGAAATAAACAGCTGGGCAATCTGCGATACCTTTTGCTGCGGACTTAAAGAATTAAAAAAATACAAAGACGAATATTTTGAGTATATTCAAAAATACCTTCAAAGCGATAATGTGTGGGCTGTCCGAGCAGCGCTGGTCATTATGCTTGATTATTACCTTGATGATAATTACATAGACGCTGTGCTGAAACGGGTTGACGCGATAGACAGCGAGTTTTATTATGTAAGAATGGCTCAGGCGTGGCTCATTGCAACAGCCTTTGTAAAATGTGAGAATAAAACAAGGGCATACTTGCTTGACAACTCGCTTAACGACCCCACGTTCAACAAAGCGATTCAAAAATGCGTTGAAAGCCGCAGAATTGATGAAAATACAAAAAATTATCTCAAAACGCTTAAAAGGCATTGACAAAACAGAATATAAGCATATAATAGAATTATAGTTGTCTTCGGGGCGGAGTGCGATTCTCCACCGGCGGTTAAAGTCCGCGAACAAGCATTGCTTGCCGAGTCTGTGAAATTCAGACACCGACGGTTAAAGTCCGGATGTTAGAAGATGCGAAACCTGCAATCAGTTTTGTTGCCGTGATTTTGCTTACAGTCCCGTTACACAATGTGTGACGGGTTTTTCTTTTTCTCAGGGACAGCTTAAATAATTTTTTAAGGAGTTGCTGCTATGAAAGCAAAAACAATTTATGCCGACCAAACGGCAAAGACAACAAAGCTTGCGGTAACCGCAATGCTTGCGGCGCTTGCAGCGGTACTTATGTTCTTTGAGTTTCCGCTCGGATTTATTGCACCGTCATTCTATGAATTTGATTTTTCGGAGGTTCCCGTGCTTGTGGGTACGTTCAGTATGGGACCTGTTGCGGGCGTAGTAATTGAATTTATTAAAATTCTTGTTAAGTTCCTAATCAAAGGCACGTCCACCGGCGGAGTCGGCGAGCTTGCAAACTTTGTTATCGGATGTGCGTTTATTCTGCCTGCCGGCTTTATTTACAAGTACAAAAAGACCCGGATCGGCGCAATTGTCGGAATGTTGACGGGCACGGTCGCAATGGCGGTTGTAGGCGTTTTCTTCAACGCTTATGTGCTTGTTCCGATGTACTCGGCGTTTATGCCGCTTGAGGAAATTATTGCAATGGGTCAGGCTATTGTTCCCGCAATCAGCAGCACCTTTACATTCTGTCTGTACTGTGTGGGTCCGTTTAATATAGTCAAGGGACTTATCATTTCAATTTTGGTATTCTGCATTTACAAACCCATTTCAAGGCTGATTTCAAGCCTTAACCGTATGCTTACAAAAAAGAAAGTTAAGGACGAACCATTGACAACAGATAATTAAGTGCTATAATTAAATAGACATTCACAGAGTAGGAATTTGTGCGTAAAGTGTTTTGCGGACGGGGAGTTGCCGCAAAAACGAAAGAAGCCTTGCTTCTGCGGTACGGATTTCGCATCCCGCTGTTACTTTGGGAAGCAGAAGCGGGCAGAAATATTCTGTCCGCTTTTTTAATGAAATGATAATAATTCAATCATTTCTCATGTATCACATATCTCCTGAAGCAATACCGTGTAATTCAGGAGGTTTTTTATGTCAATCGCAAAAAAGTTATGTAATTCTTTTTCGGAATTAAAGAACGTCTATTCGCTCGCCGCTGTTGCAATGCTGCTTGCGCTCAGGGTAGTGCTCGGATTTTTCGCAAACGGCACTCTTGCCTTTTTCGGCAATAACATAAAGCTGAGCGGAGCCTTTCTGCCGATAGCCGTAACGGGAATTATGTTCGGTCCTGTTCCGGCGGCCCTTGTCGGAGCGCTTGGAGATATTGTTTCCTTTTTTCTCAATCCGGCAGGAGGTGCGTATTTTCCGGGCTTTACAATCAGCGGACTGCTCACGGGACTGATTTACGGTTTATTTTTCTATAAAAACGAGGTATCGGTACCCAAAACTATTATAGCTTGGCTCACAAATATGCTTGTTGTTGAAACCTTTCTCGCCGCATACTGGCTCTATTTTCTCTACGGCGGTTCATCGGGCAGCAGCTACGGAGTTTATCTGACTGCTCGATTTATCAGCGAAGCGGTCAAGTGTATTCCCGAAATCCTGCTTATTATAGCAGTCGGTAAGCTTTCAGTCAGAATAAAGCTCCCCGCCGGAAAAAAATCGCTCTGACCCAAACGCCTGAATTTACAAATTAACAATAATATCACAGCCGAGAGGAAATTTCCTTTCGGCTGTGTTGTTTTAACCCAAGCTGCTTACCGGATTTAAGGAGATGTCACGGAGCGACATAGGGTTTGCCGTTTTCGAAAAAAGCAGTGACCGCCGCACTCGCAAATTTTCCTCTGTGCGCCTACGTATAATTCCGCTCAACCTCGCAACGGCGATTGCTCCTCTACCTTTAAAAAACAGGGACTTTTTGCGGCGCAGATTAAAGCTAATCTTAAAAATAGTACAAATTGTCCTATTGACAATTAGGACAAATAGTCCTATAATATATTTTGAATTTACTGTATTTTCATCATTTAGTTCTTGTACGGGCTCCCCGTTAGAAGATAAAATTTATTTTAGGAGGAATAATTCCAATGAAAAAATCCAAAAAAGCCGTGTCGCTGATTTTAGCGGCAATTATGGCGCTGAGCGTGTTCACGGTCGTTCCGTTCACCGTTAACGCTGCGGAAGCAAGCGAAGAAGTCGCAGACTATTCGAGCGGTGATTATGAGTACGAAGTTCTCAGTAACGGCACAATTGAAATCACTGCCTACACAGGTAGCGATACTGCGATTGAAATCCCCTCAGAAATTGACGGCTACACCGTAACAAGTATTTTTGATTATGCACTTTCTGATAGTAGGAATATTAAAAGCGTAACAATTCCGGACAGCGTTACAAGCATTGGCGGTGGTGCCTTTTACGACTGCGTAAATCTTGAAAGCATCACAATTGGTAGCGGCGTAACAAGCATTGGCGGTGATGCATTTTATGGTACAGCTTGGTACGACAATCAACCTGACGGCGTAGTATACATAGGTCAATTTGCATATAGCTATAAGGGAGCAATGCCCGAAAATACATCAATAGAAATTGAAGAGGGGATTACTTCAATTGTAGATGCTGCTTTTGAGAATTATGAAAATCTTGTAAGCATAACAATTCCCGACAGCGTTACAAGCATTGGCGATTTTGCGTTTTATAATTGCTCAAATCTTGAAA
>JAJQDK010000026.1:8756-17374 GCA_021202245.1 Clostridiales bacterium | reverse complement strand
CCACTGAAACACTGAGGAGCTAACGCTCCCCTTTGCAAGCTGCAATCTATCGCAAGCTCTGTTTCAAGCGAGCTTGACAGAGCGTTGCTCCGATTTAAACAGTAAAAAAAGAAACAATTAAAAAATTGACAAATAACCATTGAATTTTGTGCTTACAGCATTTATAATATAGTGAGGAGCTTTGTACCGCTCTCAGATTGTCGCTCACAAGCTTAAGCGGGCAAATCTGCTTAGCTCTGATTAAAACATATAAAAATTAAAGTAACAACATATAACTTAGGGCAAGCCCTCAGTTGAAGGAGAATACTATGCTTTGTAGCAGATGCGGAAAACGACAGGCTGTCGTTTTTGTTTCAAACAGTAACGTAAACGATCAAACAATAGGCTATTGTTTGACCTGTGCAAAGGAACTCGGCATAAAGCCTGTTGAGGACCTTATTCAAAAAATGGGAATTTCAGATGATGACCTTGAAAATGTTCAGGACCAGATGAACAGCCTTATGCAAAATATGGGCGAAAACGGCGATATGTCGCAGCTTATGCAGCAGCTCGGCGCAGATAACCTTGCCGACCAAATGGACGATTTTATTGATGACAATGAGGACGGCGATGATGATTTTACACACGGCGCTCCGGCTTTTCCCGCTTTTTTTAATAATATGTTCAACGGCAATCCTCAGCAGAACGGCGCTGCCGACAATCAGAATCAAAACAAGACAAAAAACAAAAAGGAAAAAAAGAATAAGAAGAGAAAGCACATTGACCTCTACTGCGAGGATTTAACCCGCAAGGCAAGAGAGGGCAAAATAGATAACATTATCGGCAGAGATCAGGAGATTGAGCGTGTTATACAGATTTTATCACGCCGAACAAAGAATAACCCCTGTCTTATCGGTGAGCCCGGCGTAGGCAAAACAGCCATTGCCGAAGGGCTTGCTCTCAGAATAGCCGCAGGAGATGCTCCGCAAAGGCTTAAGGATAAGGAAATTCAGCTTCTTGACCTAACCTCACTTGTTGCCGGCACTCAGTTTAGGGGACAGTTTGAAAGCAGAATTAAAGGACTTGTTTCCGAAATCAAGGAAAGCGGCAACGTAATTTTGTTTATTGATGAGGTACACAGTCTTGTCGGAACAGGTGACAACGAGGGAACGATGAATGCCGCCAATATACTCAAGCCTGCTCTTTCAAGGGGCGAGGTTCAGGTTATCGGCGCCACAACCTTTAACGAATACAGAAAATATATTGAAAAGGACTCCGCTCTTGAAAGAAGATTTCAGCCCGTTAAGGTGGGCGAACCCACAATAGCTCAGTCAATTGACGTAATCAAGGGCGTTAAGAGCTATTATGAAGCTCACCACAGAGTGGTTGTTGATGAGGACATCGTGAGAAAAACAGTTGTTCTCTCCGAGCGCTACATTACCGACAGATTCCTGCCGGATAAAGCCATAGACCTGCTTGATGAGAGCTGTGCCTGCGCAGCGCTTCGCAACAAAAATATGGAGCGCCACGACAAGCTTACCGATGAAAAGCAGAAGCTCCTGCTCAGAAAAGAGGAAATCACCGCCGAGGATGAAGTGGATTACAAGGCTCTTGCCGAGGTGAACACCGGACTTGCGAGAATTGACTCGGAACTTTCCGAAATTGACCCCGAAACGCTTACCGCAAGCGTGACCGAGGACGACATTGCAAAGGTAATTGAGCTTTGGACGGGAATCCCCGCTTCCAGAATCAAGGAAAACGAGCTTTCAAAGCTTGCCGACCTTGAAGCTGAGCTTAAAAAGAAGATTATAAGTCAGGATGAGGCTGTTGAGGTTCTTGCCTCGGCTATCAGACGCAGCCGTTGTCAGATTTCTCCTCGCCGCCGTCCCGCATCATTCATTTTTGTGGGCCCGACCGGTGTGGGAAAGACTGAGCTTGTAAAGGTTCTCAGCCAACAGCTCTTTGATACTCCCGAAACACTGATTCGACTCGACATGTCAGAGTTTATGGAGAAACACTCTGTGTCCAAAATCATCGGTTCACCTCCGGGATATGTTGGATATGACGAAGCCGGTCAGGTCACCGAAAAGGTTCGCCGCCGCCCGTATTCCGTACTGCTTTTTGATGAAATTGAAAAAGCACATCCCGATGTGCTTAACATTCTTCTTCAGATTCTTGACGAGGGCAAGGTTACCGATGCGCACGGAAGAGTAGTTAATTTTGAGAACACCGTTATTGTGATGACATCAAATGCAGGCTCCTCAAGCCGTGAGAGCGCCCTCGGATTCGGCAAAACTCAGGAGAGCGCCTCAAAAGAAAAGGTAATGAAGGCTCTTTCCGATTTTCTCAGACCCGAATTTTTGGCTCGTGTTGATGAGGTGATTGTGTTCAACTCGCTTTCGCAGGAGGAGTTTGTAAAGATTGCCGATTTAATGCTTTCCGAGTATATTGATACGCTTGCGGAAAAGCACATTAAGTTCACCTATGACGATAAAGCCTGCAAATATCTTGCGCAAAAGGCTTACGGCGGAAACAGCGGCGCGCGTGATTTACGCAACGAAATTCGCCGTGAGGTAGAGGAGGAGATTGCCAACGCCCTAATCAATGCCGGTTCGGCTTCCTTGAGTGCAATCAACATTACCTCCGATGAGAAAAAAATTATTTTAGAGTCAATTTAACTCTTGACATTGCAGCGGAATAATGATATAATTTATTTCGTTGCAAAGATGCGGATGTAGTTTAGTGGTAGAACTTCAGCCTTCCAAGCTGACTGTGTGAGTTCGATTCTCATCATCCGCTCCAAATAAAAAAGCACCCTTTCGAGGGTGCTTTTTTTATTTGGCGAAGCGGATTGAGAATCGAAAGGGCGTGAAGAAAACACTCCGGGGGACTGTTTTTAGCCCGTCGTGCAGCAGAGAAGTAATCACACGCAACACGCCGCATCAAGTGAGGCAGCGCAAGCTATAAAAAGATGAAGTACATCATCCTATTTTTTCTTTCCCGGTTCAATTCGCAAATTTAAATTTGTTTCTAAAAATTTCACAAATAAATAACTTTCCTATTTTACTTGAATCGACTTACATAAAATGTATTTCCTGTTTCAATACAATAGGCTGCCAGTCTACCGCCGAATACACAACCACAGTCGATCACTATATGATTATTTTCGGTGTATACAATAGGCTGCTTGTCCTTGCGAATATATTGTACGGGAGTATGTCCTGTAACCAAAAATATTTTTTCGCTTGGAAAGTATTGTCTTTCGTAATCTGTCCTTCCCCAAACAAAATCTCCTACAGCATATTCCTCTAACTCCTTATCAGCAGAAAAATTATTTAAACCGGCGTGGGTAAGAATATATAGATTACCATTATTCTCAATGGTTTCATATGCAGGGCATTCCTCCTCCAAATAGCACAATATGTCTTCTTGTTCCCGTTTTTCAAGAGAGGAAAATTGTTGTAAGGTAGTTTCGCCGCCATTATTCATCCAATCTCCGAAAGCAAAATATAAATCATCATTGCCTTCTAATGAATGAACGCTCTCATTTGTAATTTCTTGCATCAACGGGTGAAGTGCTGTCATCATCATTATTTCGTGATTCCCAAGTATATGAATAAAATTAGGTCTATTCATTATATCTTTCAGTACCTTAATAGGCTCACTACCTCTGTCAATACAGTCACCCAAAATTATAACAGTATCCTCACTTGATAAGTTTATTTTCTCAAGCAGCAGTTTATATTCCGTGTAACATCCGTGAATGTCTGCAATAATGTAATGTTTCATTTCTTAACACCTCATATTTTAAAGTCAAATAAAGCGAATAAAAAAACACTCGTTCTTGTAATTGCATTATAAACGTTCAATCAGAAAATGTCAAGCATATTTTTGCTTGTTCTTGATTTTTTAAGCTTTATACAGTATAATCATAGATGGAATGCCCCATAGATGAAAAAATAGGAGTGAATCGAGATAATGTATGAGTATAAAATAGGTTTAGCGCTTGTAAAAAGCCTAAACGAAAAAGATAAGGGACTTGATGAAAGAATCCCTTTCATTAAATCACAGATTAGAATATTCAATGAGAAATCATCGCATTCATTAATTAATCCGAAACACATTGGATTGGGTGCAAAAGGAGAAGATGATATCCAAATAACAAAAACAACATTGGTTATTACGCTATATACTCAAGAGGAGTTAAATACTCCGGGAAAGGCGGTAAGATTATTAAGTCAATTATTAATAACATCAGAGGATGTTGATAATCTTTCAGATTTATTGCTGGAGAAAAAACTATTTAGAAGTTTTAAGGTGGCGACAACCGATATATTGGATCAACCTAAAAGAATAATAGATATAAGTGCTTTTTCAGATTCTGATTTAATTAAAGCACTTGTTGATTTTGCTTGCAATTCTCATGATTTTTCCGCTAAAAAGCGAAATGCAATTGATGAAATGAAAAAAATAGCTATTGAAAACGAATTATTATATTGAGCAGAAAAAAAGACACTATCAAAAACCGAGTGTGAATCAAAACCACACTCGGTAAATTTTATGCGTATATTAGTTCAGGATTAACAATTTCGGATAGGCGGCATTTAAGCTTATCACTTGTTAAAAGGTTGGTGTAAAGCGCCTTGCGTTGTTGCTGCAAAAAGATGTAGATGTAATCCATGGTCCTCTGCAAGATTCCGATTTGATTGAAGTATACAAGGAAATTGAGATTTATGCAGGATAGGAATAGAATTATTTTGAAAAAATTTTATCGGAAATTGAAGTTGCGTTTTACAAATTCTTGCGGTAGCATAAATTGTGTTCACAGAAATTTCACAAAGAAATTGAATTAAATTCATTGAATTACGTTCAACTTTGTGTTATAATCAAAGTATCTCAGAGAAACGAGGTGATAGATTGGAAAACAAGAAGACAACACGGCAAGCTCGTGCTATGGAAACAAAACAGAAAATCTTGAAAGCGGCAAAGATTTTGATATCTGAAAAAGGCTTTGAAAACATTTCCATAGACGAAATTGCAAAGGAAGCCGGTGTTTCCACGGGTTCCTTCTACACGTATTTCAAACGGAAAGAGGATGTGGTTGAGGAACTGAACCAAACGGATTTTTACCGATTGGCGGAAATCGCGAATGGAATGACGGATAAGGATATCCTTGAGCGGCTTCGCTACTACTGCCATGGCTTTCTGAAGGACATTGAAAATACCGGAATTGAGATATGCAGACAGTGGACAAGAAACAACCTGTCGCCCACCAATATGCTGCTGAACGGCGAGGAAATGACGAAGTACCAATACGATTATCGTGCCATGCAGTCTATTTTAGAGGAAGGGGTAAAGCGCGGAGAATTGGCGGATAATCTGCCGATTGATGACCTTGCGCTTCTTTTTAATGCCGAGCTTTACGGATTGATGATAGCGTGGTGCATGACAGACGGCGAAATGACAGGTTCGGAAAAAACAGATGTGTTTTGTGACACAGTAATTAAAGAAGCTTTAAAACCATATAAACAATAAATTCAAGGAGGCTATTTCAAATGGAATATGTACAGTTGAACAATGGGCTGAAAATGCCAATGCTTGGGTATGGTGTTTATCAGGTAACAAAGGAGGAATGTGAGAGATGTGTTCTGGATGCTCTGCACACCGGTTACCGTCTAATCGACACGGCACAGAGCTACTTCAATGAAGAGGAAGTCGGTAACGCAATCGTGAAATCAGGTATTCCGAGAGAGGAAATTTTCTTGACATCGAAGGTCTGGGTTGAGCATTACGGTTACGAAGAAACAAAAGAATCCGTCTACGAATCTATGAGAAAGCTTCAGACAGAATATATTGACTTGATGCTTCTGCACCAGCCTTTCAGTGATTATTATGGTGCATACCGTGCGTTGAAGGAACTGTATCAAGAGGGCGTTTTGAAAGCGATTGGTGTGTCCAATTTTTATCCTGATAGATTAGTAGATATTGCGAATTTTGCTAATATTGTACCAATGGTGAATCAGGTGGAAACGCACGTCCTTAATCAGCAGACGGAAGCCAAAAAGTGGATGGATAAATACGAAGTACAGATTGAGGCATGGGCACCGTTCGGCGAAGGCAAGGGCGGACTCTTTGAAAATCCTGTTCTTGTAGAAATTGGAGCAAAGTATAACAAAACACCCGCTCAGGTCATGTTGCGTTGGAATATACAACGTGGCGTAATTGTACTGCCAAAGTCGACACATTTGGAACGTATGAAACAGAATTTCAACGTATTTGATTTTGCACTCAGTGACGATGATATGGCTGCAATTGCGGCATTGGATACTCAGACCAGTGTGTTTTTCTCCCACTATGATCCTAACATGGTAGAATGGTTTGCAAAAATGGTTGATGAACGAAAATCACAGCATGACAGCACGAAAGAAAAGAAAAACTGGTAACATATGAAAAAAGAGCGACTACACTGTCCCAACCTTCATTTCGTTAGGTTTTAGGTCTAACTTTTGGGGGTCGGGACAATGGCGATGCCGTCATTCACTATTTTAAATTTATGTTGTTGATAGAATGCTGCTGCATATGTAATTCTGTCCATAATGTTCCCCTTATCTGTAATCGCATTTTTGGCATTGTATCATTTTGTTTTCATTATCTTCCTTATAAAAAATTCCAGCCCATTTGCATATGCTCTGCAAAATCGGTACTATGGACTTTCCTTTTTCGGTAAGTGAATATTCAACCTTAGGGGGAATAATGTCATAGGATTTACGTTCAATAAGATTGTTTGTTATCAGGGTTTTCAATGTAGAAGCTAATACTGCATCGGTTATATTACCCATTTCTTCCCGCAATTCACTGTAACGCAGAATTCTTTTGTTGGCAAGTACACAAATAATTCTTGAATTCCATTTACCCCCCGAATATTTCTAATCCGTACTCTAAAGGGCAGCGAATATCCGGTTCCAATTTTTTTTGATACATAAATTCAGCTCCTTATGATGCTCACGGCGCATATAACAAGAAGTGCCGCAAGAATTATGTTAATGATTTTTGCGTGTTTACAAAACACTTTTTTCAGCCTTAAACCTGCTATGCCCCAAGTTAATGTAGCACATCCGCCTATAAATACCACAAACAGTCCCATTAAAAGCATTGGAATTAATTCAGGAAATGCAGGTGCAATGTAGGCGCTTAAAAGCGTTGTGATATAAAAATAAATTTTCACATTTACAAGCTGCATAATAAAGCCTGTAAAAAAATGTAAGCTGCGTTGTTTTTCTGCAATGTTAGATTTACTTATTACTGTATGTATTGCAAGGCATATAAGATATACGGCTCCTATATATTTTAACACAGAAAGCACTGAAGATAAATATGTATTCAGCCCAAATATTGCAAAGGTGCATATATACTGTACCGTCAAATATCCCGTTATAATTCCCAATATAACCTTATACCCGTCTTTATATCCGCTTTTTATCATCGTGTTAAGCGCAAGCAAGTTGCCGGGTCCTGGTGTGAAGGAACTTACTAACATAAATATAAGCATTGCTCCAAAACTCTGAATATTCAAAATTATACCTCCTATCATTTAAACTTGTATTATTATACTAATCAGTTTTTTAAATGTATAGTTACTATTAAATTTATTAGTAACTAATAAATTGACTTATATCTTGCCTGTATTTAGTTAAATATGTAAAATTAAGTCAGTCGAAAGACAATAATATATTTGGAGGCAGCTAAAAATGAAAGTATCAGCTTATTTGGAAATCACAATGAAAATCGCAGAGGAAAATCGTCCTGCTGCGGCAAAGGTTTACAATGACTATCGTCAGCCTTTCCTCGACACAATTAAGGGTGCGTTGACAAAAGATCTTCTTTTAAGGGACGAGGATGTTCAGGTTCTTCATGGATTTGACAGTGTGGAAAATGCAAAGGCTTATCTTGACAGCAAGATGTTCCAGGACGATGTTTTTGTAGGACTCAAACCCACATGGAGTGCCGAGCCGGATGTTAAAATTTATTCAGTGGTATAAAGGAGAAATATTATGAAATACGTTTGTGATGTTTGCGGATATGTGTACGACGAAGCCTTAGGCGATCCCGATAACGGTATTGCCCCCGGTACAAAATGGGAGGATTTGCCCGAAGATTTTGAATGTCCGTTATGCGGAGTTGGTAAAGACCAATTCAGCAAAGTAAATTAAAGAAAGTGCTGAGATTTTGCACAGATATCTCAGCGCTTTGCTCATTATTATTAAATAAACAAAATTACAATATATATTAACGGAGTTATTGACATATGCCATTTACTGTGTTATACTATCCAAAAGGGGTGAAGCTATGCCAAGACCGATAAAATGCCGTCGTGTGTGTCACTTTCCGAATACTCTTGAATTTACACCGAAGGACTCCGTTGTTTTCGAACCGATTTTTTTGACTCTTGATGAATTTGAAGTAATTCGGCTTATTGACAGGGAAGGCTTATGTCAGGAAGAGTGCGGTTTGCAGCTCGGCGTAGCGAGAACAACCGCTCAAAAAATATATGACAGCGCAAGAAAAAAGCTTGCCGATTCTTTCGTTGACGACCGTGCGCTGATAATACAGGGCGGAGATTACAGAGTTTGCAACGCAAA
>JAJQDK010000026.1:8361-8746 GCA_021202245.1 Clostridiales bacterium | reverse complement strand
AGATTCGAGACTATGCATCTGAATCTCTGATTTCTGCTATAAAAACGATTGCTTTAAAAAGCAATTTCAGAAAAAATATCATAAAAACAAAGGAGAAAACACAATGAGAATCGCAGTTACTTACGAAAACGGAGCTATATTTCAGCATTTCGGTCATACCGAGCAGTTTAAGGTATACGATGTTCAAGACGGAAAAATTATAAATTCAGAGGTCATCGGCACAAACGGCTCCGGCCACGGAGCGCTTGCCGGCATACTTGCTGCCGTCAACACCGACGTTCTGATTTGCGGCGGCATAGGCGGCGGAGCTCAAACAGCCTCACGCAAGACGGGCATCAGGCTGGACGGAGGTCTCGGCGGCCGCGGCGATGCGGCGTGACAGCAA
>JAJQDK010000026.1:0-8351 GCA_021202245.1 Clostridiales bacterium | reverse complement strand
GACCATGAGCATAACGGAGAAGCCCATACCTGCGGCGAACACGGCTGCGGCAAAGGAAGCTGTGCAAACTAAATTATGCAAAAGCCGTCAAGGCAAAACCTATATTTAGCCCCAACCTTCAGCAAACGGCGCATATACAGAAAAAGTTGAAAAAAGCGGTTGACAAATCCGTTATTTACGGATATAATATTAGAGCCGGCTTAAAAGTAACACAGCTTTGATATGCGCCAATAGCTCAGCTGGATAGAGCAACTGCCTTCTAAGCAGTAGGTCAGGGGTTCGAGTCCCTTTTGGCGCGCCAGGCATAACCTTTAAAAATGGCTAAGATAAGCTGTTTTTAAAGGTTATTTTTTTAGGAGCTGATTTTTTTGACTAAAATAAAAATTTGCGGAATCACCGCAGCAAAGGATATTGAGTATGTAAACGAATTTATGCCCGATTATGCCGGCTTTGTAATGTTTTTTCCTAAAAGCAAGCGGAATATTTCTGCTCAGACGGCAAAATCCCTGCTTAAAAATCTCAGCCCGGCCGTCACAAGCGTTGCTGTTACGGTGTCGCCCTCGTCTGAGCAAATTGAGCTTGCAAAGGAATGTGGGTTTAATTTAATTCAAATTCACGGCGAGATAAGCGATGAGGTGCTTCAAAATTCGCCATTGCCTGTTTTGCGTGCTTTTAATGTGGATGATATGGATAATTTTGAAAAATATCAGCGCTGCAAAAGCATAGTCGGATATGTCTTTGACGCCCACAAGCCCGGCAGCGGAAAAACCTTTGATTGGTCTGTCTTAAATAATATTAACTGCGGTGACAAAACCTTTATTTTAGCCGGAGGGCTTAATCCGGAAAATGTTTTTAATGCCGTAAAAAACGTGCGCCCCGACGGAGTAGACGTCAGCTCCGGAGTTGAAAGCGACAGCGGTAGCGGTAAGGACAGAGGCAAAATTGAGCGTTTTATCTCTGCTGTTCGCCTTGCGGACGGCTGCGAGTGATGCTTTTTAATCGCGGGTCAAGCCTGCCCTTGCTTAAAAGTGCGCTCTGCGGTAAAAATTTGAAAAATAAGCAAATTTAAGGTTGACAAGAATTTATTTTGTGATATAATATATCTGTTGCATTATGCGACAATCCTTGCGGCGCAAGCCGCCATAAAGTCCAGAAGGAGGTGCAAAAAATGGCAGTAACAGCTAATTACGAAACAGTAATGATTATTTCAATGACAAAGGGCGAAGAAGGAATTCAGGCTATTGTTGAAAAGTTCAAAACCCTCATTGAAAAGAATGCCACTTTGAAAAATGTTGACGAATGGGGCAAGAGAAAGCTTGCTTACCTCATCAACAAAGAAAGCGAAGGCTATTATGTTCTTTTTGATTTTGAAAGCACAGCTGAGTTCCCTGCGGAGCTTGACCGTATTTACAAAATCACCGATGGCGTAATGCGTTCACTCATCATCAGAAAAGAAGACGAATAATCACGTTGTAGGGTATATCCCGAATTACGAAAGGAAACAAAAAAATGATTAACTTAGTAGTTCTGATGGGCAGACTTGTTTCTGACCCCGAATTAAAGACAACAGCATCCGGCATTAGCGTAACAAGCTTTCGTATTGCTGTTGACCGTAACTATGTAAAGAGCGGGGAAGAGCGCAAAGCGGATTTCATTGATATTGTTTGTTGGCGCAATCAGGCCGAATTTGTCTGTAAATACTTCGGCAAAGGTTCTCTTATTGCCGTTCAGGGACAGCTTCAGACTCGCACCTATCAGGCAAAGGACGGCACCAACCGCTATGTTGTTGAAGTAGTTGCCGATTCTGTGTCTTTCACGGGTGAACGCCGTGATAACACCAACAGCTACAACCAGTCATACGGCGGCAATCAAGCTTACGGCGGAAATCAGTCTTATCAGCAACCGGCTGCACAGCAGGCTCCTGCTTCCTATCAGAGCGGGTCTAATGATGATTTCCAGGATATGCCGCTTGACGATGACTTACCGTTTTAACTTTAACTTCAATTTTTATATTTCTCATTGAAAGGAGAACTTCACTATGGCAGACAGACCTAATAACCGTGGCAGAAAGGCTCGCAAGAAGGTTTGCGGATTCTGCGTTGATAAGGTTGAGCATATTGATTATAAGGACATTGCTCGTCTTCGTCGCTATATGTCAGAAAGAGAAAAAATTCTTCCTCGCCGTGTAACAGGCACCTGCGCAAAGCATCAGCGTGACCTCACAGTTGCTATCAAGCGTGCCCGTCACCTTGCATTGCTTCCTTACTCGGCTGACTGATTCATACAAGACATACAAAAAACACCGCCTTTTTGTGCGGTGTTTTTCTTTTTGCACACTTATTTTTCATTCGTCTTTTTCATAGACAATAATATCCTCTACCCTGCAATCAAGAATTTTACACAAGTCGTCAATTTTCATTGTGCTGATGCCTTGGTTTTTTCTCAGTCTGTCAATGGTAGCACTGCTGATATTATATTTGTGAATCAAAGTATAAGTGCTTTCGCTGCTTTTTTTCAAAGTTTCCCAGAATGGCGTGTATTTAATCATTTAACCACCTATTTCTAAGGTAACTTATGTTATTATACTTGACAATAGTCATAATTATGACTATAATAGATTTGTAATTGTTAAATTACAAAATATTTTGAAAGAGGGCACACAACTATGAAAAAATTTTTAAAAGCAACGGCAATTCTTATGATTGTAAGTATGGCTGCTATGTCAGCAGCGGCTTGCAGCTCCGCAGGTAATACCGGCTCAAGTGAAGCTGATTCAAATGAATCTTCAGCCGTGGAATCTTCTGTGGCTGATGATACTGCAGCGGTTGAAACTGCTGCTGCCGAATCGGAAGATGAAACAAATTTCGGAGATTATTCAGTCACGATTGACAGCTGCCGCTTGGCAAAGGATTATCAAGATGCTGATGTGGTTATTGTAAAGTACATTTTTGAAAATGTCAGCGATGATGACTCGGCTTCTTTTTACCTGACGGTAGATGATAATGTATATCAGGACGGCGTAGGACTTAATGAAGCGTATGTTCTTGATGACAATGCCGATTACAGCTCGGACAATCAGTCAAAAGAGATTAAACAGGGCGCAAGCGTTGAGGTAGAGGTAGCTTATGAATTGAATGACACAACCACTGATATTGATGTTGAATTAACGCCTTATTTAAGCTGGGGAGATTATGAGGTTACAAAAACATTTTCGCTTCAATAATAATCTAATCTAAATTAAATTGAGCGGTGTTCTCAGTGTAGAACACCGCTCGTTTTTATTCTAAATCAAAAAAAGAATACGATTCCGCAAAATATGCTTATTCCTGCGCCTGCAAGTACATCACGCACATAATGCACACCTGCAAATACCCTTGATGCGCCGATTAGCGCACTTATCAAAAGAAAGGTTATTCCCGTATCAAAGCGTACATACATCACCGCCATAGAAATTATAAATGCGCTTGCGGTGTGTCGGCTCGGCATACTTTTGCCGACGGTCGTTTTGTTAAACAGGGACGGTACTTCATATTTCTCATACGGCCGCTGTTCGTTTATAAGCTTTCTGAGCGCAGTCACAAGCACAAACACACCTGCCGGCACAAACAAGACCTTCAAAAGCTTTTCGCTCATAAACATCCATACACACACAAGCATTATCGGATAAGCAATGAATATGACAAGCGGAAGCCATTTGTATATTATTTCAAGCGACAAAAACCAAGTTTTGTTTTGCCTGAAAAATTCCATTGTTTTTTTATATCTTTTTTTGTTTATTTCCAACATCTCCGATTTTTTTCTTCATTTTATCATACGTTTCAAATAATTTCAATATTATACTCCTCAAACCAATAGTCAAGTTCTATGATATAGGCGAGTATCTGCGGTGCCTGCATCAGCTGACCGTACCACGGCGAAGAAATTTTGTCCGGACATTCTATTATGCTTTCTATCCCGTCCTTGTCAAGCAGCTCGGTAAGAACGGTTTTTTTCTCAAGCACCTTTCGCACACGCTCAACGCATACCTTAAAATAAATCGGATTGTGGGTCTTTGGGTAGGGGCTTTTTTTGCGCCAACAAATTTCCTCAGGCAGAATATCCTCAAATGCCTTGCGCACAATACCCTTTTCACGCCCGTTCCACGCTTTCAGCTCCCACGGCATATTGTAGGCGTATTCCACCAACCGATAATCGCAAAACGGCACGCGCACCTCAAGTCCGCTGTACATAGAGCATCTGTCTTTTCTTTCAAGCAGACACTGCATAAACCAATAATAATTAAGATAAAACATTTCTCTCATTCTTGCGTCAATCCTTGAATCCGATTTCAGCTTAGGCGCCTTATTTACGGTATCAAGGTATCTTTGACGTACATATTCTTCGCCGTTTTTAAGTATTCCGTCCTTTAAAATGCTTCTGCGTATGTCCTGACTTTTTGACCACGGAAAACATTCCTCAAACAGTATTTTTTCATTGTGATACCACGGATATCCTCCGAAAAGCTCATCGGCACATTCGCCCGACAACGCAACGGTGTAATCCCGCTTAATTTCTCTGCAAAACAGCAGGAGAGAGGAATCAACATCCACATATCCGGGCAAATCTCTTGCCTTAACACTGTCATACAGCGCATCGGCAAGCAAAACATTTTCAAGTATTATTTCTCTGTGACGGGAATCGGCGCTCTTTGACATCATGGAAATATACTCAAAATCAGCGTTTGGCTGGAATAGACTGCGTTCAAAATACTTTTCGTTATCTCTGTATTCAACCGAATATGTGTTAATTTTGCCGAGCTTGTGTTCTCTGAAATAATCTGACGCCACCTTTGTTATTATACTGCTGTCAAGACCTCCCGACAGAAAGAAGCAGAGCGGAACATCGCTGACAAGCTGTCTTTGAATTGCGTCGGTCAAAAGCTGACGAGTTTTTTCTATAGTTTGCGACTCGTCGTCGGTATGCTCCTTTGCTTCAACGGAAAAGTATGTTTCCCTTGTCAGCTTTTCATCCTTATACACGGCAAATTCACCCGGATTCAGCTCAAATACGCCTTTAAAAATTCCGCAGGACGGAGTTCTTGCAGGACCGAGAAAGAAAATTTCATACAGTCCCTGTTCGTCAATTTGCGGCTTGACAATGCCGCTTGCAAGCAGTGACTTTATTTCGGAAGCAAACAACAGCCCTCCCTCATACTCATAATAAAACAGCGGCTTAACTCCAATTCTGTCACGGCATAAAAATACAGATTTATCCTCCGAATTGAATACCGCAAAGGCAAAAATTCCGTTTAGCTTTTCTGCGCATCGTTTTCCGTATTTTATATATGATTTCAGCACAACCTCGGTATCGCTGTGACCTCTGAAATGAAATCCGTCCGCCCTAAGCTCTTCACGCAGGGATTCAGTATTATACAGCTCTCCGTTGTAGACAATTACAAAGGTTGTGCCGTTGTGATTAACTGCCATAGGCTGCTTTCCGTTTTCTCTGTCTATTACGACAAGCCTCCTGTGAATAAGAGCAGTGTTTTTGTTCACATAAATGCCGTTTTCGTCAGGTCCTCTTCTGTCAAGGGTTCGGGACATTTTTCCGAGAACGTCCATTTTTTCGCTCATTTCAACCTTGCTGTCAATCCATCCTGCTATTCCGCACATAAAATACCTCCGTTAATGTTGTTTCTTTAATGAATATAAAAAGCACAGGGCAACCGCAGTGAGTGCAATTCCGGAGATTACCGTACCTCCGAAGGTATCTGCGCTCTGTACCGTTGCTGTGGAAAAAACTTCTTTTGCATCTGCCAAAAAATAAAGTCCGAGGTGTGTCAGCAAAGCTGTAATTACACCTTGAATAATTCTTATCAAGAAAAATAACGCCTTGGAAATTTTTAAATCTTCCAATGATGAATATATTTGAAAATGCACGCAAAGTCCGCCGAAGCCGACGGCAAAGGCTATAATCTCAACAGTGGCGCTTTTTGACAGACCCTCGATTGCCGAACATATTTCAAGCAGACAAAGCAGCGCGCTTTCAATTAGCCCCTCATCCAATACTGAATTTATTATGCCTGCAAAGGCTGAGAACAGCACCACAAAGGCGCATATATTTAAAATTCCTCGTGAACTGTCTGCCGCCGCTTCCACAAGCGCATAACCGAAGGAAACATTTTTTGTCTGTATTTTTGATTTATAGCCGTAGCTTTTTCGCTCCTTATCAAACAGATCTACGACTGTTCCGAGAATGATAACCGACAGCATCTGCGATACGCACAGGATTATTCCTATTGTTTTATTGTTGTACAGCGATACTCCGACAAAGTTTATTAAAAACCCCGGCCCCGCGCAAAATGAAAACATAGCGGCCTTTTGCGCTTCTCTTTTGCTTACCGCGCCGCTTTTGTATAGCGCCGAAATCCCTCTTGCCCCCACAGGATATCCGCCTATCATACTCAGCAATATTACGGGCGCAAAGCTTCTGTTAAGCCCGAAAAATTTTCTCATAATAAAACCGAACGGCTTCCCGAAGAGATTTGACAGCCCGCTTTTAACAATAAATGATGATACAGCCATAAACGGAAGCAAAGAGGGAATAAGCACACCGAAGCAAAATTTAAGACCGTTCAACGCTCCGTCCGTACATTCCCGAGAAAATACAACGGCGCCCACGCAAAGCAGAATAATAAATATCGCTTTAACTGCGGCGGTTGTTTTGGACACGGCTATATTGAAGAACATAACAATCACCGATAATATATATGAAGCTTTTTGCATAAAAATAAATGAGAAATCAAAATAGGAGAGATTTTTTTGCAAAAAAATAAAAATACCGATAACCGAAAACAGCGAAATGAACCCATAGGTCTTGATTTCAGCGCAGGTTATCCTATGATAGAAATGCTCGGCAACCGCAGAATCAGTCTGGAGGGTTCAACCGGTATTCTCCTTTATGAAAGCGAAAATATAAAGGTCAATACAAATAAAATGGTGATTTCTTTCTTCGGCAGGGAGCTGAGCGTCAGATGTATTTCATGCTCCTGTGTAGAAATTGACGGCTTTGTTACTAAAATTGATTTTTTGACTTGAGGTGATAAAGTGCTTGTTAAAATAATTCGCTTTGTTTTGGGCTATGTGGATTTTATTGTGTGCGGAAAGTTTCCCGAAAGATTTATAAATCTGACCTCACGCAACGGCATAAATCTGTGGAACTCGGTGCCTATTAAGGACGGACTAACCGCCTCGATGAGTGTTTCCGATTACAGAAATATCCGTCGCACCGCTAAAAAATCAAGAGTAACTCTCAAAATTAAAGCTAAGCACGGCTTGCCCTTTATAATCAAAAAATACAAGCCTCGCGTCGGTATTGCCGCAGGAACGGCAGTCGGAATTATTCTCTTGCTTGTACTTTCAAGGTTTATATGGTCGATTGAGATTACCGGCAACCGACAGCTAAGCGATACTTATCTTACCGAGGTTTTAAGGGAAAACGGGGTTACCGCAGGCGCATACACCGCAGGAATTGACGTTGAAGCCGTTGAGCGTAATATATCGCTGTCGGTCAGCAATATAAGCTGGATGAGCATCAATATTAAGGGCAGCGTTGCAACGGTTGAAATCAAAGAAAAGGTCAAAAAACCCGAAATCAGCACAAACAGCGCTCCCTGTAATATAAAGGCTGCTGCGGACGGAGTAATAACCGATATTAAGTCGTCAAGCGGAGAAATCAAGGTGCTGAAAGGCAGCGGTGTGGCAAAGGGCGACCTGCTTGTGAGCGGCATATTGGAAACAAATGCGGAAACCATAGAATATGTCCATGCCGAAGCCGTGGTGTATGCCGATGTTATTTCTGAAAAAGAATTTACACTGCCCGATGAAATCGAATACTATTCTTTAACGGAAAATAAAACCGACAGAAGCAGACTTTCTTTTTTATGCTTTGAATTTCCCTGCACGCTTTCCTTTGAGGTCTTTGATAATTCCGTATCCGAAATAAACAGCAAAAACCTTTTTGCCGACGATACTGTTTTGCCTCTCGGCATAAAAACCGAAACCACCTATGAGCTGATAAAGCAAACAGCGGTAATTGATGAAGCGACCGCAGAAAATTATTTTAAAAATGAAATGCTCCTTTATGAAATATTTGAAAAGCCCGGCAGCGCGCTTGTTAACCGCAGTCAGACGATTAGCAAAGATACAAACGGATATATCTGCAATACTGTCTATACCTTTAACGAAAACATCGCTCAAGAAGCTGAATTTGCTGTTGAGTAACCGCGCGGCTTTAGCCTATGGTGAAAAGAAGTATTTTTAAATCGGAGCAACGTTCTGTCAAGCTCGCTTGAAACAGAGCTTGCGATAGAT
>JAJQDK010000127.1 GCA_021202245.1 Clostridiales bacterium | reverse complement strand
GCAGGTAAGGGTGCAGACAAAGCCCAGCTCCCTGATAATATCAAGCGTGGCGTCGCTCTCCTCCCCGAACGGATAGACAAAGCAATTCGGCGTTATTCCGACATTCTCCTTCAGGTAAGTCTGCGCTGCGGTTATGTCCTCAGCTATTGCCGCTTTGTAGCTCTCGTCGCTTTCTCCGCTTTTTTGCGAAACGCCCAATCTCGGCTTGAGTGAGTGCATATCGTAGCTGTGATTTTGAATTTCAACATATCCGGACTCAACCATTTCAATGATATCGGCTGCGCTGATATGACCGTATGTGGGAGAAACATCCGCTGTTTCGGTAAATTTTTCGGTCATTGATACAATCGGAGAAATTACCTCACGGCAACCGTATTGCTTTAAAAGCGGAAACGCATAATAATAGTTGTTGTAATATCCGTCGTCAAAGGTCAGCATAACGCATTTTTCGGGCAAGGGCTTATCAGAATATACATATTCAACCAAATCGTTCACGGTGACGGTGGTGTAGCCGTTTGACGTGAAATATTTTAAATCGCTTTCAAGCACCGACGGCGAAACCGTGTAATCGTTTTGCAGACTTGCATCATTGAGGAATGAATGGTACATCAATATCGGGAGATACACGCCCTGCTCCTGCTCCCCGCCGTTATCCGCTCCCGTGCCCACAGCCGAAAATGCAATGAGAAACGCAAGCGAAAGCAAAATGAGCGCAGTTGATTTCAGTCTGTTTTTCATTGTTGAAATTACTCCCCGAAAATTTTTTAAAAAATTTTATTTTAATTCTTTTAAATAATTATAATTCATATGCGCCATGCTATTATATAGACAAATCAGTAATCATTATCGTAATTATTACTGTTTTTTATAAAAGAGGAAGCATTATGGCAAAAAGAAATTTCAGTTCAAAACGCAACGCTATTTATAACGCAGTGTGCAGCACTGACACTCATCCGAGCGCACGTTGGGTTTATGAAAGGCTAAAGCCCGATTTTCCCGATCTGAGCTTGGGCACGGTGTACAGAAATATTGCACTGTTTAAGGACGAGGGTAGGGTGAGCGTCATCTGCAATGTGAACGGAGAAGAGCGCATTGACGGCAACACCTCTCCCCACCCGCACTTTGTTTGCAACTGCTGCGGAAATGTGTATGATGTTGAGGACACGGCTGAGCAGGCTGATGACTGTTCGGCGCTTGCCGAAAAAGGCTTTGCCGTTGAAAGCAAATTTGTCCTGTACTACGGCATCTGCCCGAAATGCACGGTTAAACAATAGGTAACACTTGAAATTTCAGGGCTTACCTAATAATATAATATTTATTACAAAGGAGACAAAATTATGAAATGGTATTGTACAGTATGCGGATATGTTCACGAAGGACCCACAGCTCCCGAGGCTTGTCCTGTTTGCAAGGCGCCTGCTTCAAAGTTTAAGCCTATGGATGAAGAGGCTTCTTTTGCAACGGTTCACGAGCTGGGCGTTGCTCAGGGCGTAAGCGAGGATATCCTCAAGGATTTAAGAGCTAACTTTGAAGGCGAATGCAGCGAGGTTGGTATGTATCTTGCAATGGCAAGAGTTGCCGACAGAGAGGGTTATCCCGAGGTTTCCGCAGCATTTACAAAGTACGCTTATGAAGAGGCAGAGCATGCAGCTAAATTTGCCGAGCTTCTCGGTGAGGTTTTGACCGACAGCACAGAGAAAAACCTTCAGATGTGTGTTGACGCCGAAACAGGCGCCTGCGAGGGCAAATTTGACCTTGCCAAGAGAGCAAAGGCCGCTAACCTTGACACTATTCACGACACAGTTCACGAAATGGCTAAGGACGAGGCAAGACACGGCGCAGGCTTCAGAGGTCTTTTGAACAGATATTTTAAGTAATTTTAAAAAATCGTAAAAAAATCGGGAACAGTTCGTTTGAGCTGTTCCCTTTTGTTATGTTAAGTTTCAGTATTACCTTATCGAGTAAATACCCGCACGGCAAAGCCGTCCAATAAATATATTTTTAATATGTTCACGGAGCTGAAGCTCCTACACCTCATCCGCCTCACAAGCTTCGGCACCTTTTTTCTGCGAAAACGGCAAACCCTTTGTCACTCCGTGACATTTCCCTTTTCAAGTAATGTCGTAAACTTAAGAAGTTGTGCCATTTTCGTGCCTCCCTCTGACGAGGAAGGTGTCACCGAACGGTGACGGAGGGAGAGAAAACGTAAAATTCTGATGTCGTATATCACAAAACAGCTATTTTTTCATTAAAGGAAACGCTTACTATGCTTCGCTTTTGCCGACATCTACAGGAAAAGCCTTCTCTCCCTCAGTCTGCATACGCAGACAGCTCCCTCGTCAGAGGGAGCCAAGGGCTGTAGTGAGAAATTATACGTTAGTACACAGTGGTGAGCGGAGCGGCAATGGCGGTCACTGACCGCCGCTACGGACGTGTGCGGAATTATACGTCAGCACACAGTGGTATATGCTGCGGACGTGCGGTGAATTTGCCGCTTCATCCAATCAAACGCCGCTGTATAATACCCGGCTCGGCAGGTCACGCTGCGCCGACTACCATTTTCTGCACGGTGGTAGCGTCGGCAACAGTTACGGAGCCGTCGCCGTTGGTGTCGGCAGCCGCAAATTGCTCATCAGTAAAGGACTGCGTGCCCACTACGAATTTTTGGATTGCGGTGGCATCCGCCACGCTGATGTTTCCGTCAAGGTCAACATCGCCGATGATAACGCCGCTTTCCTGCAATGCTACAAATTCAATGCCGTTTTCATTTGCGTAATCTTCCGCCGCCGTGCCCGAATAGCCGTAGATTGTTAAATTATAACATCCATCAAACGCCCAATATCCGATGCTTGTTACGCTGTCGGGAATAGTTACACTTGTAAGGCTCTCGCAATCCTCAAATGCCCAATCGCCGATGCTTGTTACACTGTCGGGAATTGTTATGTTTTCAAGGCTGTAGCAATATTCAAATGCAGAATCTCCGATGCTCGTAACGCTGTCGGGAATAGAATATGAAGTGTCGATCTTTCCGGCAGGGTAAGCAATAAGCTCTGTTTTATCTTTATTAAACAGCACGCCGTTTTCGCTTGAATAATAAGCATTATTACTGTCAACATCTATGCTTGTAAGGCTGTAGCAAACCCAAAATGCCCAATCGCCGATGCTTATTACACTATCGGGAATTGTTACGCTTTCAAGGCTTGTACAAAAATAGAATGAACCCAATCCTACTATTATTAAGCTGTCGGGAAGTGTAATATCACTGAGATTTTCACACCAAGCAAAGGCAAAATTTGCAATACCTAATGTTCCGTCATTGATAACTATTGATGTGTTCGCCGTCATTTCACCTTTGTAACCATACGCAACCTTTCCGGCGTATACAACTCCGTCGGGCTGATTATCATACCAAGCAGTACCACCAAAAGCATATTCGCCTATGCTTGTTACACTGTCGGGGATCGTTATGCTTGTAAGATTATCACAATACGCAAAAGCATCATAGCCAATGCTTGTAACGCTGTCGGGAATTGTTACACTTGTAAGGCTGTCGCAACACTCAAATGCAGAATCGCCGATGCTTGTTACGGTGTAGCCGTCAATAGTTGAGGGGATTTCAAGGTCGGCAGCTTCTCCGGTATATCCTGTTATCTCAGCCGTGCCGTCATAGAGTACCCAATACTCATAATCACCGCTTATAATGTAAGACGAATCATCTTGATCATCATTTTCCGCATCTATGTCAGCAAAGGTCATATAATATGTGATTGTATCATCTTCGGACTTACTTGCTTCGGCCTCCATAGCCTCTTCCTTGGTAAGCTTTGTGCCGCAGGTGCCGTCGCCGTAGTAGAAGTACCAGTCGCCGCCGTAGGTGTACTTGCCGGGAGTAATAACACTTTCTGTAGCCAAGTCAGGGTCAATAACATAAATCATATTATCAAATGTGAACGAAAGACCATCGCCCCAATCTGTTTCTACAAAGAAATTGCTGTAATAGGGGCTGATTTCAGCAAGCTCATCAGCTGTATATGTGTCGAGCATAGCCTGAACATCATCAAAGAAAGCCTGATCATAGTTTTCGGAATAATCAACGGCATAATAAGTTGAGCAGACATTTATAGTCTGCTTAGCATCCCAGAAAACTTGAGCAGTGCTGTCCTCGCCGCCGTCAATGAGGTTATTCCAAATAATAGCTTCAACGTCTGTAGGAACGTCGCAGTAGAAAAGCTGATCATATGTTTCATCTGCATATGCTGTGTAACCGGGCCAAGCAACATTGTTGTCCGAGCCGTCAAGTGCAGTGCCTGCCCACCAGTAAATACCGGCGGATGTTACATCATCATTAGTGTACCAGCTTGTGGGCATATAGAAATAATATCTGTTAGTTTCGGTGCCCCCCGGCGGCTGCATATGTACCGTACTCAAAAACCGCAGCGGAAGCGCTTATGCCGGCTGCGCTTATCATTGAAAAGACAAGCAGTACCGCAAGAAGCAGGCTTGTGAGTTTTTTCATAAATATTCCTCCTCAAATTATAAATTGAATAAAAAATTACCCGATAAAAATTGATGAAATATTAACAGGTTACTGTTATTGTAGCATAATAAGTTGTAAAATACAATATGCTATTAGGAATTTTTGTAAGTTTTTTACAACAGCTTTGTTTTATTTTTAAGCTAATCAATATTTTGTAAGACGTCCCAAGTTTAAGGGCAGGTTCCGCCGAGATGAAACGCATAATTTGTCGCTGCGAGCAAGTGGAAAAATATTCGTCAGCAGGCGGAAAACAAAACGTGCGGCGAAAATCAATCCGTCGCACGCTTTGCTTTTCAAGTTTAAGGAGAAGGTAAAAATCTGTTCAAATGTATATATATCGATCAGTGGACGCCCATTCCGCCGCCCATTTCGCCGTTCATATTGCCGTTGTCAGCCATTCCACCGCCCATTGAACCTCCGGCGCTGTAAATCAAGCTGCTCATAGTAACGGAGGTGGTGTTGCTGCCGGTGATGAGCGTGTAGGTTTCGCCCTCGGCAATATCGGCACAGCTGATGATAACCGAGCTGTAGGATTTGCCCGCCGTGTAGGAAATCAAGGTGTTGCCGCTGCTGTCCTGCAAGACAATTTCATCGCCCGATTGCCCCGAAGAAACATTTACCATCATAGCGCCCTGGGTTGAACTTGAGCCGAAGTTTTCAACCATTCCGCTTGCTCCGATTGCCACCACGGTGCCGCCGGTGATTTCAGCGCTGTTTTCAAAATCGAGCGCACCGTTTGCGCTGTCGGTGGGGCCGTCCACATAAAGCTCTCCGCCCGTAACGTACAGGCTGCCGTTTGAGTCAACGCCGTCGCCGTCCGCATCAATATTTATGACTCCGCCGGCTATTTTTATATAGCTGTCGCTGCTTGAAGCAAAATTATCCTGCATTCCGCCGCCGAATCCGCTTTCATCCGCTCCGCCGGCTGCATTGATGCCGTCATCGCTTGAAACAACTGAGATTGTACCGCCGGTAATGTCAATGGTTTCGCCCTCTATGCCCTCGTAGCTTTCCGTTATGTTAATTGTTCCGCCGCTGACGGTTGTTGCAGAGTCAGCGTGTATTCCGTCATCGCCCGTTGTGATGTTCAATTCTCCGCCGGAAATATCTGCGTTTCCGTTTGAATGGATGGCATCGTCAGCCGAGTCTATCTCAAGGCTTCCGCCCTCGATTACAATGCTTGAGGTTGCCTTTATGCCCTTTGTGCTTGCCGAGCTGTCGTCTGTTTCTGAGGTGGAGTAGCCTGCCCAATTTGTCTGATTTGCTTCGGCATTTGCGCTGCCGCCCCCCGCCGTAATGCTAAATGTGCCGTCCTCAATCTGCACCGTATTTGAGGCGTCAATTCCGTCGCCCTCGCAGTCCATATCAAACGTGCCGGATACAATAAGAATATTTCCGAGCGAGGTGTCGTCGGTGTTTTCAGAGTGCATTCCGTCCTTGCCCGATACAAGCGTAAAGCTTCCGTCTGAGATGCTTATGCTGTCCTTGCCCGAAAGAGCGTGGCTTGCAGCTGTAATGCTGTATGTTCCGCTTGTGATAACCAAATCGTCCTTGGAAACAATTCCGTGACCGTATGCTGCATTTATTGTGAGAGTTCCCTCTCCATTAAGGGTTAAATCATCCTTGGAAAAGATTACGGAGTCTATGTTGTTATCGTCCACGGCGACAAAATCAGAGGTATTTGACAAAGTGTTTTCAGAGCTTTCTGCGGTTGTAATAAAGACCTTGTCAGCCTGCTTTACATAAACGGCTGCGCTGGTGTCGCAGTTTATGTTCACACCGCTCAAAACCAGCTGAAGCTTATTGGTGTCCTCCGCATCCACAACCACACGGCCGTTTGAGAGCGAGCCGGACAAAATGTAGGTGCCTTCATCGCCGATTGTTATGACGTTGCCCGATATGCTGACGCTGTCCGACGAGCATTGAGAAGCGTCGTCGGCAAGCGTGATTTCTGTTGCGGAGCTTTCGTCATAGTCGGTTTCCTGATCCCGGTCGGTAAAAACATCGCTGTTAAGCGAAACATTTGAAGCCTCTGCCGACGAGCCTGCGCTGCTGCTGCCCGAATCGGACTCGGAACAGCCCGAAAGCATCAGGGACGCACTCATAAGCCCTGCAAATCCCGCAATTAAAAATTTTTTAAAGCTCATAAATATGATCCTCTTGTTGTGATAGGTTTATTTCAAGATTACCGTTCCTGCACCTTAGCTCATCAATGAATTTTTTCTCCTGTGAAGTATCCTTCAGCGTAATATTATATACAAGCTTGTACAGACTTCCCATATTGGTGGTTTTTGCGGCGACATTCTCACAGTCGGACGTGTATTTATCAAACAGGTCGTCAAACGCCTCCGTATAATTCAAATCCTCCGGGACAGTAATCCTGAGAGTTTTTTCCTTGGCTTTTTTTGCCGATTTTCCTAAGCCGAGCATTTGGTAAAGAAGAGTTATCAGTCCCATTATCAGCGCAAACAGGACTGCATATCCGAGGTAGCCCATACCGGTGAGCAGACCCGACGCCATAGCAAGAAATATTGCGCCGATTTCCTTTGCCGTGCCGGGTACGGAACGAAAGCGCACAAGGCTGAACGCACCTGCCACGGCAACACCTGCGCCTATGTTGCCGTTTACCATCATAATAACCGCGCACACTATTGCCGGAAGAGTGGCAAGGGTGAGCACAAAGCTTTTGGTATAGCGTGTTTTATAGGTGTAGGATATTGCAAGAAAAATCCCTATTATAAGCGATGCCGCTACGCAAAGCAGAAAATCGGATACCGCTATTGTTTCAGTTGAGGAGTCGCTGAAAACTCCGCCGAAAATTGTTTCAAGCACAATAAACGCCCCCTAAATGATTATTTGTCATAAGTTCGCAATATGCGTTTCCGTATTTTGAAAATGAGGTACGGTAAATGCGGCCCTCGGTCAAAATCTGCGTCATCCAAAGCGGAATTGACGAGCCTGTTTTAAGCTCCATAAGCACCTGACCCTTTTTCAAAATGGGATTTCCGTAAATTCCCTTGCAGAGAGAAAGGTCATAATCACGCCACAAAATATTTTCGTCAAATGTAATGCGGAAGTTTGGGTCGTCAGACTGGTAAAAGGCTTCTCTGTCATAGGAAAGGTGAACCTTGGGGTGCAGTTCGGGATATTGATTCATAAAATAGTCGATTTCCCTTGCAACCTGACAGTCGCTGATTTTTTTGCCCTCGCAGATGTACTCGATAATTTCCCTCTCGCTGAGGTTCATTCTGCGTTTGTATACTACCCCTTTATATTTCTTTTTCAGCTCCATAAAAACATTGCTGTCAAGAGTTGCAACGCCGTAGCTCCTGATTCTGAGCTTTTCTTTATAGACGGGCTTTTCCAGGGACCTCCTTATAAGCCGATAATCCGGAGTGTCAAAATAGACATTGCAAATTGTACTTTTGCCGTACCTGTCCGGCGTAGTATATTCTCTCATTTTTTCCTTAATCATCATTTGCTGAGACTTTGTGATAAGGTACTTTATTTCATAACGCTTGAATATATTTTGGTACTCCATAGCCGTCACTCCTTTCGATGTCTATAGTTTATCAGATTGACCTAAATTCAAATTTAAATTATAAAATTTACGTATAAAAGTTGTAAAATTCTTGTAAAAAGCACAAAAATAAAAGCCTGCAAGTATATTTTTTGCAGGCTTTTAAAAATTATTTTAGTAGTGGTCAATTAACAATCAATTTACGTTCACAGAGCTAAAAAGTGACGTTCACATAGCTAAAGAGTGATTCGGAACACTATTGATTTTCCGTCTTCACTTTTTGCGGTGATTTTGCCCTTGTGCGTTGTCACAATAGCTTTTACAACCGATAGACCTATACCGGTGCCTCCGGTGCGTGTGCTGCGGGAGCTGTCCATACGATAGAAGCATTCAAACAGAACGTCGAGATTGCCCTTTTTGATTTCGTCAACAGTGTTGCTGACCGTAATGATTTTATCCTTGCCGGATGATTTCAGGCTGATTACAATGTTGCCTTCATCATCGGAGTATTTCATAGCGTTGTCAAGAAGCAGCGACACCATATGGCGCAGCGACGACTCATCTCCGCAATATACTATGTCCTTTTCAATATCCATTGCAAAGCTTTTGCCCGAGGCAACCGCAACCGATTCAAACGGCTGAGCTGTTTCCGACACAGCGTCGGAAAGTGAAAAGTTAATCATTTGATATACAGTCTGCTTTTCGTCCATTCTCGAAAGGAACACGAGCTTTTCGGTGAGGGCGGTAAGGCGTTTAACCTGATTCTTTGTGCTTTCCGTCCATTCGTTGCTGCCGTTTTCCATTTCAAGAACCTCGGTGTTGGCATCAATAATAGTCAGCGGAGTTTTTAATTCGTGGCTTGCGTCGGTGATAAACCGCCTTTGCTTTTCATAGCTTTCAAACACGGGTTTTAACGCAATTCTTGAAAAAATCATAACCAGAACAAATACAAGCACCAATCCGCCCGCACTTGTGGCAATGCTCACCCAAAGAAAGTTGTGAAACGTGGCAAGGTCACTGGTGCAGTCCAAAAAGATATACATTACGCCTTCATCGGCAGAGGTTGTTGTGTACTTGTAGTTTCCGACAAATCCGTCGGTTTTTTGCTCGGAGGTCAGCTCAAGGGTAATGTCGACGGCTTCATCAGCCGATATTGCGGAAATAGAGCTTACGTCCACCTCGCTTACGGAACCGTCGGAGCTCAGAGTAACGGTAAAATACCGAGTTGCAAACGGAGCCTCCGGAGATACATTGTGACTCAAATCCGGAGTTGAGGGACTTTTTCCGTTTTTGCTTATTTTGCTGTTTTTGGCGGATTTATCCCCTGTGCTGCCCTTGTCCTCGGCAGACTCCTTATTATCATCTTTATCGCTTTTTTCCTGCCTGTTTGAAGCCGGAGAATCGGGGTACACTCCCCCGTTTTCGGCTATCATTCTGAGCGTTTGGCGTGCATCATCGTTGACGTTGTTGTAATTTATAACATTGATTACCGAAACAATGGCGCCGAGTACAATTATTATGGCTGACATTGCTATCAAGATAAATTTACGCCTGAGCGATTTTATCATTTCAGCTCCTCCAGCGAATATCCCAATCCTCTGGAGGCTTTTATCTGAACGGCGTCGTCAAGCTGCGCAAGCTTTTTGCGGAGATAGGATAGATATACCCATACCACGTTAAGCTCGGTATCGCTGTCATATCCCCAAATTTTTTCCATAAATCTTTCGGTGGGAATAACCTGACCGGGCTGCACCATAAGCATTTCAAGCATTTGAAATTCCTTGTTGGCGAGTCTGAAAGAGCCCTTTGCAGACGAAACCTCATAGGTGGCGCGGTTAAGCGAGATTCCGCCGAAGGTCAGCACAGAGTCGGTGGTTACCTCCTGACGCCTTGTAATTGCACGAATACGGGCTCGCAGCTCCATGAGAGCGAACGGCTGTGCAAGATAATCGTCTGCGCCGCAGCTCCTTGCCTGCGAACGGCTTTGCTAGATACTCGTCGGCGCCGCAGTCAAGACCGTCAACACGGTCGTCTACCAGTGACTTTGCGGTGAGAAGCAGGACGGGAACAGAATTTCCGTTTTTGCGAATTGTTTTCAACACGGTAATTCCGTCAACCTTGGGCATCATAATATCAAGAATTACGGCGTCGTAGTCGTTGTTTTCGCCCTCAAGATATTCGAGAGCTTCCTGACCGTTGTACACGGCATCAACCGAGTAATTATTGTGTTTTAGGATAGCGACAAGAGCCTTTGTAAGCTCCTGTTCATCTTCAGCAAGCAATAAGCGCACTGTAATTTCCCCTTTCATTTATATTACATTATCAAAATAACAAATAAAGCTTAAATTAGATTAAAAGGCGGAGAAGAGCGCGGATAAAAAAGCTTCCGCGCGCTGCTCCGCCTGAAATGCAAGTATTTCCGACAACCGGCAATTACCGATTTGTCTGCTTGTATAAGGGGTTGCCGTAGGCTATTGATATTCTTCTTTTGAAGAATAATAATCATAAATTCCCTTGGCAACAGCTTTGCCAATTTTGTCTGTGTTGTTTATAATCCATTCCGCTCCGTCAACGGTATCGTGAAATTTACACTCGACATACACGGTTTCGGCTGCCGGCATATTTACTTCATAGAGAGAGGGCATATATTCAACCTTGTCGTCCTCTCCGGGACTGATTAAACCAACCTCGTCAAGCATATATTCCGCTGCCGTCAGCTCGTTTGCGCTGTAGACATAAATCCTTGTTCCGCCTGTGTATTCTCCGTCGTAGGCATTGGTGTGGATAGGAACGTGCATATCGGCGCCAAAGGCGTCGCTTTCAACGCATCTGCTCTCTATTGAGGCGCCCGACTCCCCCACTGCCACGGTAAATCCGTACCTTTCAAGCTCCTGCGCCGCTGCGGCGGCAATTTTGTCGCACTGCTCCATTTCGGTGGTATCGCCCGAAGCGTATTCGTTTGCAGACTGGTTGGAGGGGCTGAGATATATCCTTATACCGCTGAAGCTTTCGTTTTTTACCGTGAGCATTGAGGTAACCGCCGCCGAAGAAAGGGTGCATACGAGCAGCAGGGCAAGCCCCAGCAGTATATATTTTTTTCTACCGAGTTTATGTAGGGATTTCATTCTTTCTCCGATTTTCTGACTTTATTTGCTTTCCGGGGACTCCTGAGGAACGTCGCTTGTGCAGTGAGGGCATTTTGTTGCGTTGATATCAATTTCACTCATACAATAAGGGCACTGCTTGGTTGTGGGGGCAGCAGGCTCTTCGGGCTTTTTGCCGATAGTCATAATCTTGTTGACAAGCTTAACGATAAGGAAGATTATGAACGCCATTATCAGGAAGTTGATTATAGCTGTTATAAAGTTTCCGTAGTTAATGCTGTTTGTTTCGGTGATTTGCAGGCTGAGGTCCTTAAAATCTATTCCGCCGAACAATCCGAGTATAGGCGAAATTATGTCGTCAGTGAGCGACGTAACAATAGACTGAAAGGCTGCGCCGATAATTACACCTACTGCAAGGTCAAGCACATTGCCCCGCATTACAAAATCTTTGAATTCCGTTAAAAATTTTTTCATACCGTTTTTCTCCGAAAATAAATAATATTTTTAAGCAATCACCGTTGGGCGACTGCTCAAAGTACAGCTTTGTGGAATACCTTTTTGCCCTTTTTGATAATAACGTAGCCCTTTTCAAAGGCAGAGGAGCTGATTTGGGCATAGACATCGGTTATCTTTTCATCATCAACGGAAACTCCGCCCTGCTGAATAAGACGTCTGCCCTCGCTGTTTGAGGAAATAAGTCCGCACTTTTTAAGCAAATCAAGCACGGCAACCGCACCGTCGGTGAAGTCGGAATCGGAAAGCGTTGTGCAGGGCATATTATCCGTGTCGGACTTGCTACCGAACAATGCTTTTGCAGCCTCCTGCGCCTTGTCGGCTTCTTCCTTTCCGTGCACAAGCTCGGTAAGCTCATAAGCGAGGATTTCCTTTGCTTTGTTAATTTCGCTGCCCTCAAGCTTTGCAAGCTCATCAATCTGCTCCAGGGGCAGGAAGGTAAGCATTTTAAGGCACTTGATTACGTCGCTGTCGTCTACGTTTCTCCAATACTGATAAAAGTCATAGGGACTTGTTTTTTCGGGAGAAAGCCACACGGCGCCCGACTGAGTTTTGCCCATTTTTTTGCCCTCTGAATTGAGGAGAAGATTTATTGTCATAGCGTAAGCGTCCTTGCCGAGCTTACGTCTGATAAGCTCCGTACCGCCGAGCATATTGCTCCACTGGTCGTCGCCGCCGAACTGCATATTACAGCCGTATTTTTGATACAGAGCGTAAAAGTCGTATGACTGCATTATCATATAGTTAAATTCAAGGAAACTGAGTCCCTTTTCCATTCTCTGCCTGTAGCACTCTGCCGTAAGCATTCTGTTGACGCTGAAGTGCGCACCCACATCTCTGAGAACATCAATATAGTTGAGGTCCGTAAGCCAATCGGCATTATTAACCATAATCGCTTTATCGTCCGAAAAGTCAATAAAACGGCTCATCTGCTCTTTGAAGCAGTCAACATTGTGCTGAATTGTTTCAGGGGTCATCATTCGGCGCATATCGGTTCTTCCCGAGGGGTCGCCTATCATAGCAGTGCCGCCGCCGATAAGAGCTATAGGCTTATTTCCCGCCATTTGCAGTCGCTTCATAAGGCAAAGCGCCATAAAGTGTCCTACGTGCAGGCTGTCAGCCGTGGGGTCAAAGCCGATATAAAACACGGCCTTGCCGTTGTTGATAAGATTTTTAATTTCCTCTTCATCGGTAACCTGAGCTATAAGTCCTCTGGCTACAAGCTCTTCATATACTCCCATTTTTTACAAATCCTTTCAAAATATCATAAATTCATATATACAGTATATTATTTATTTTTCATAAGGTTAAGCGTTAAGCGTGAGTTTGCACGTCTAAATTTGTTCCGTCAGAAGTAATTACAACGGTTTTGTCCTCGTCGGTGCGGTAAAGCCCGCCTGAAAATTTGTTTATTCTTGCCATAGTGTAATAATCGGGCAGCGAGCTGTCGTTGCTTCCGACGCTCACAACGGAAATTTGCGGACTTACGGCTTCGAGAAATTCCTGCGACGAGGAGGTTTTGCTGCCGTGGTGCGCAACCTTAAGAACATCGGATTTTAATTCCGCATCGGAATTAAGCAAATCCGCCTCAACCTCATCGGAAATATCTCCGGTAAACAAAAAGGTGTTTTCTCCGAATGTCATTTTAACAACAAGCGAGCAGTCGTTAATATCTTCATACGGCTGTTCGGGAGAAATAAACATAAATTTTAATTCTCCCACAGAAATTTCAGAGCCGATTTCGGGGTTGATTAGCTCAATATTATTTTCTTTTACAGAATTAACAAAATTGCCGTAATCCTCGGTTTCGGGCACAAGCTCCTGCGGCAAAGAATACATATACAGCGAGTCCGTTCCAAAATCCTCTATTATGCCGGACATTCCGCCTATGTGGTCGCTGTCGGGGTGAGAAACAATGACTGCGTCAAAATGAGTGCAGCCGCAGCGCTTAATGTAGGCGGAAAGCTTATCGTAATTTGCACTCAGACCTGCATCTATCAGGACGTTTTTGCCATGACAGGTTATAAAGCAGACATCGGCTGAGCCTGCGTTTAGAAAGCTGACCGCTAAATCATCACCCAAATCCGCATATACTCCGAAAAATGTAAAGACCTCGTTCCACGACGGTGCTCCGATATTCTGAGCGAACGAGATAATCAGAGTACATACTGCCAAAACAGCGGACAGAACGGCAATTAAAATGCGCTTAAGGTGTTTGCGGCGCTTATCTTTTGTTTTTTCGTCTGTACTTTGCATACTTATCCTTATTCCGTCCGTTGTGTGAAGTCTGCTTTTTTGGATTTTTATTACCCGTGTTTTTGTTATTTTTCGGATATCCGCCCTGGGGTTGACCTGCCATAGGCGTTACAAGGCATTTTTTGTCATTTCCTATCAGGTCACGCCTGCCCGCCTTAATCAAGGCTTTGATGACAAGGGGCTTGTTTGAGGGGATAAAGTATTGCAGCAGCGCCCTCTGCATTGCCTTTTCTTCCTCTGTTTTGGGGACGTAAACCTCCTTGAGCGTGTAGGGGTCAAGTCCTGTATAAAACATACAGGTTGAGATAGTGCCCGGAGTGGGGTAAAAATCCTGAACCTGCTTGGGGTGAATGTTTTCACGCTTGCAAAACAGCACAAGCTCCACCGCATCCTTAAGCGTTGAGCCGGGGTGAGAGCTCATCAGATACGGCACTACATATTGGTCCTTGTTTTCTTTTTCGGTAAGCTCATAAAATTTATCGCAGAATTTTTTTGTACGTTTCAATATGCGGCTTGCCCATTTTGTCAAGCACCGCAGCCGAGCAATGCTCCGGAGCAACTCTCAGCTGTCCGCTGATGTGGTATTTTACAAGCTCACGGAAAAATTCGTCGTTTTCATCCTCCATCATATAGTCAAAGCGTATTCCGCTGCGTACAAAAACCTTTTTGATTCCGTCAAGATTTCTCAGCCTGCGCAGTATATCGAGATATTCGGTATGCGACACCTGCATATTCGGGCAGGGCGTGGGCGCAAGACACCTTCTGTTTTTGCAAAGGCCTGATTTTTTCTGCTTTTCGCAGGAGGGCAGTCTGAAATTTGCGGTTGGTCCGCCGACATCGCTTATATATCCCTTGAAGTGGGGATTATGCGTAAAGCCTTCGGCTTCCTTTATAATACTTTCCTCGCTGCGAACCGTAACCGCTCTGCCCTGGTGAAAAGCAAGAGAGCAAAAGTTGTAGGCGCCGAAGCAGCCCCTGTTGTGCGTTATTGAAAACAGCACCTCTTCAATTCCGGGTACACCGCCGAGCCTCTCGTAGCATTCGGGGTACCACCGCTCATAAGGGAGAGAATAAACATAATCAAGCTGTTTTGTATCAAGCGGCTGCATAGGAGGATTTTGCACAAGTATATAATTTCCGTGGCGCTGGATAAGCGTTTTTCCTCTTACCGCATCGGCTTCCTCAAGCTCCCTGCGTGCAGCAACGGCGTAATCACGCTTGCTCTCGCACATTCTCTCGTAGCTCGGCAATTCAACAACCGACCTCGGCACATAATCGTCCGTTTTGACCTTGTAGCATATTCCTCTTATATCATAAAGCGACTCAACGGGATAGCCCTCGCCGAGCCGTTTCGCAATTTCAACGGTCTGCAATTCGCCCATACAGTAGGAAATAATATCAGCTTTGCTGTCAAAAAGCACGGAGGGCATAACGGTGTCCTTCCAATAGTCATAGTGGGCAAAACGACGGAGCGAGGCTTCAAGTCCGCCGAGAATTATCGGGCTGTCGGGGAAAAGTCTGCGGATAATGTTTGAATATACGGTGACCGCACGGTCGGGACGTCTGCCGTTTTTTCCGCCTGCCGTGTAGGCATCGTCGTGACGTCTGCGCTTGGCGACGGTATAGTGGGCCACCATACTGTCAATGTTCCCGGCTGAAACAAAAAAGCCTAAATTCGGCTTTCCGAACTGAGTAAAATCTCTGTCGCTTTTGTAGTCGGGCTGAGCAAGAAAGGCTACCTTGTATCCGCAGTCCTCAAGCACACGGGTGATAATGGCGGCGCCGAAGGAGGGATGATTGACATAGCTGTCGCCCGACACATATACAAAGTCAACGCTGTCCCAGCCGCGCCGACTGACTTCACTTGCGTTCATCGGTAAAAATGCCATTTGTATCTTCCTCAGCCTTTAGTCTTCTCTGTTCTGAAGCACGTTGCGGCGTTCAAGCCACTCGTTGTAGGTCATAAGAACATCACGGGGCTTTGAGCCCTGATGAGGGCCTACTATGCCTATTTGCTCCATATCGTCAATCATTCTGCCGGCACGGGCATAGCCGACCTTGAGCCTGCGCTGAATGAGCGAGGTTGAGGCTTGTCCGGCATCTATTACGCATTTGATAGCCTCTTCCATTTTTGAGTCCACGTCAAGTCCGCCGTCATCACCGTCGGCTTCGGAGGGCTTTTTGCCCGTTGCTATTTCCTCGGCGGCAATGCGCTTGATTGTTTCCTCGATATCCGCATTATACTGAGCGGAATACGATTTCTTTATGTAGGAGGTAACTCCCTCTATTTCTTCGTCCGAAGCATAACAGCCCTGCACACGAATAGGCTTGGGAGCGCCCACGGGAGCAAAGAGCATATCGCCCCTTCCTATGAGCTTTTCTCCTCCGCCCACGTCAAGAATTGTGCGTGAATCGGTGTTGGAGCTTACCTTAAGAGAAATACGGCTCGGCACATTCGCCTTAATCAAGCCGGTGATTACGTTTACGGTAGGTCTTTGGGTTGCAAGAATAAGGTGCATTCCTGCCGCACGCGCCATCTGCGCAAGACGGCAGATAGAGTCCTCCACTTCGCTGGGAGCCGCCATCATAAGGTCGGCAAGCTCATCAATGGCAATTACCACACGGGGCATTTTTTCTTTGGCAACGGGAAGTCCGTTTGCCTCCATAACAGCGGGCTTAAGCTCGCCGTTTTCATCCTCAACGGGCGGATTTTCAGCCATATATTTAATGTTTTTCTCAACAAGCACGTTGTAGGAATCAATATCCTTGCAGTCAAACTCTGAGAAAATTTTGTATCTGTTAAGCATTTCATTTACAGCCCAGCCGAGTGCGCCGGCAGCCTTTTTGGCATCGGACACTACCGGAACAAGCAGATGAGGAACGCCCTTGTATTTTGAAAATTCAACCATTTTGGGGTCAATCAGCAAGAGCTTAACCTCGTCGGGCGTCGCCTTGTAGAGAATACTCATCAAAATTGAGTTTACGCACACCGACTTACCGGAGCCTGTAGTGCCGGCAATCAACAGGTGAGGCATTTTGGCGAGGTCGGTAATGACAATCTCGCCGGAAATATCACGGCCAAGCACGGTGGTAAGCTTGCTTTTTGCGTTTTTAAACTTGTCCGAGTCGATAAGCTCACGCATTGAAACGGAGCTTACAACCTTGTTAGGAACCTCGATTCCGACAGCCGCCTTGCCGGGTATGGGCGCCTCGATACGAACGCCGTTTGCGGCAAGGTTGAGGGCAATATCATCCGAAAGGTTGGTTATCTTGCTGATTTTAACGCCCGGAGCAGGCTGCAGCTCATATCGTGTGACGGAGGGACCGCGGCAAATGTTTACGATGGACGCCTTTACACCGAAGCTGTCCAGTGTTTTGATAAGCTTGGTTGCGTTTCTCTGCATTTCCTCCATTGCGTTTTTGTCGTTTGGATTTTTAGGGAGCTTCAAGAGCTGAACTGGCGGATAATGATACACCTTTTTCTCTTTATTTTCTTCTGCGGAATTATCATCAGCCGAGTATCCGACATTTTCAAAATCGCCGTCCTGTTTTGAAGCGTCTGTGTTATCGGAGGCATTTTTCCTG
>JAJQDK010000076.1 GCA_021202245.1 Clostridiales bacterium | reverse complement strand
ATTCTCTTTTTGATAACGGCATCCACGTTGGCAGAGGACAGGGACAGACGAGTGTCAAAGCGCCCCTGAATCTTAGAGAAATCATTGCCCTTCACCTGGGTGATAGAGTCAATGTCCTGCTGGCTGGTCACAATGACCCATGCCTTACCCATGCACTCCTTGCCCAATTCCTCCGTCACCGTCTGGAGGTTGAGCATGAGCTTAGAGTTATCGCCGATGTACTGGCCGACTTCATCCACCAGGAACACGACATGATGATTATTGCCCTTCTTGTCAATATACGCCTTGACCCGCTTTGCGAAGTCTTCAATGCTGATCTGATAAGGCTCCACGGCCTTTTCGCACCAGTTCCGGGCAGCGGATTCGCTCATAAAGCCCATGTCGGAAAGGACATCCACAACCGTATCCTGGATGAAATCAAAGTCCTGCCGGGAGTTTTCCCAAGCCGAACCATACTCCTCTGCAAAAGCAGCTTTGAACTCGTCCAGTCGGCCTTCATCAGACAGCCGACGCTCCAGATCAGCCAGATGGGGCATGGAGCCGCATAAGCCTTGCATCTCATTGAATACCTTCAGGAAGACATTCACGATGGCGTCTTTGTCCTGCTTGCTGCCCGAATCGCTCTTAGAGTCAATGTTGAAGAGGATCACGTCAGTGGGCGTGTCTGCCGCCAGCTTCATATCAGCCAGCACCATGCGGTCAACAATTTTATCATCGTCGATAAAATAGTCCAGCGCCTTCTTGTCTCCAACAGCCTGATTCTTTAACAGGTAGGACAGGATTTTCAGAAAGTGAGATTTACCACTTCCAAAGAAGCCGGAAATCCATACCCCCATTTTGGGTGTCATCCCGACGATGCTCTTTTTATAAGCCGCAAAGAAGTCTGCAAAATGCCGCTGCAATTCCTTTGTAACGACGTATTCCTCCAGCTCCTGCGCAACATTCGTTTCTTCTCCCTGGCCTACGATGATAACGCCCTGAATTTCACGGTCGATTTCCTTGCGGAACATATCTTTAATCAGCATTTCAATACCTCTTTCCATCACTTCACGAGCTTGAACGCCCGATAGTAATTGTCGTCTTTTATCTCGTTAAACAGGATCAATTCCTGCTCATTATAAGTTCCAGGGAAGAACAGTACCACCGGCACCCTGACAAAGGCCTGATGCAGATTGTTCAGCACCTTGTGGGAACGCAGGATGGGATAGCATTTCCCGATTCCGGTCAGAAACACAACCGCATTCTCCGGTGTGTGATCTTTGATGTACTGGACAATCAGATTGTCATCATCGTTGATCTTCATGGAATTGTTGACTGCTTTTGTGATCCGGTCAAAGCCTCGTTTCTGCTCAAAACCATAGCACTTGTCCATGAAGTTCTTATCAATCAGAAAGTCTATGATGATGTCATAGAGGTCGAAAACAACCAGGTCAAACCCGTCTGTCCCTTTCTGATTCTTGTTCTGCAAGTACGCAATGCGCTCACGAACTTCCAGTTCCTGCTCCGGGGGATAATCAAAAATCCAGTAATTCACTTCATTCGCACGTCCGCTGCTGCTACGAAAGTAAGGCTTCCGGATTGCCTTTTCCATTTCGTCCAGTCGTGCAGCCAGGTCTGCCATTATCTCACCCCCGTCAGTGCTTTCACGAAAACACCCATGTCATGCTCATTCAGCCAGCGCTCAAACATGGGGTCTAAAATCGGTCTGAATATCTTTCTGGTTTCTTTTGCCTTGTCCGTGATACCGGCCTCATAGAGCATGGTTTTGTAGCAGCGTCCTAAACGGTTCAGCGTGATGTCTGTCCATTCTGCTACTTTTTCATTCTGCTGCTGTTTATCCTTAAAGAAAATCCGAACATCACTGTCAGCCAGCTCATTACTGCCGATAATCATTTTTTCCCGGACGACTTCATATACAAAGTCGAAAAACAGCGTATCACTGGTCATTACAGCTGCAAGGTTAAATAATTTCTGCGTGGACAGGTCGCTCTCCGAAAAAACAGGATAAAAGCTGTCATCCAGACTCTGCACCCGCGTTGTCACCGTACTGCAAATCTGTTTCGCTCTTGCGGGGGTAGAAGTTGCAAAAAGGTTCTCCTCCTGACTCAGCTGTTTAATGTCTTCATATGTTTTGCCTTCGCCTCGAAGCTCGACGACCTTCCGAAATTCCATAAACCAGAAGGACAGTTTAACGGCTCCCGCGCTGTATTCTTTTCGCTCCATATAGTCAGATTCTCCTCATGATGCTATTTTACCTGATTCGGTGTCCCATTTTCCGGACTTTCATTTGGAATAATTTCTACGATGTCCTCTATATTACAATGCAGACTCAGGCATATCCGCTCCAGCACCTCCACCATCACGTTATCACCATTTGACAGTTTTGCTACTGTTGCAGGACTGACATTCGCCACTTGGCACAAGTCCTTTTTCTTCATATCTCGGTCAATCAGCGACTTGAAAAGTCTCTTATAAGATACAGCCATCGTCAAACCTCACTTATCCTTGTCTGCTATGTGAAACTATAATTAAACCTACCGCAGACCATTATAACATTGATATGAGAAAAAGCGAAGAAGGAATTTTGCGTTCTCAAAAACTCTTGGGGCGAGCGCAACAAGAATTTCAGCGCATGAAATATTTTTTATCATATAACTAAAAATCAAGCAATTTCCCAGCTTTAAATGATTCTGACAGGTAACTGAGATTTTCAAAATAGATGCCTGTCTTGAAGTTCGATATCTCGTCACTCAAAAAAGACTCAAAAATCCCCATAACCGTATCCACATCTGTACTCTCGTCCACTGAAAGAATCTCCGTCAGATATGCATACACCTTCCCAATATCTATGAAGGATGGTATCGAATATTTACAGTTTGAAATCGTATCGTAACTCCCGGTTTCAATGCAATATTGCTCAATCACTTCTGTCGATACCTGCTCAAATGTTAAGCAATGATTGACCGATGCATCTTTGAATAGCTTCTGCATTCCTGCCTTTCCTATTTTCTCAACTACATATCTTCTGTGATTTGTAGTTTCTCTCGATACATATTCTATCAATGCACACACGTAGAATAAAGTGTTTCTTCTCTCACTGATCATACTTAATCTCACTTCCAACAAACTTTAAGCAGTCCAAGGCTCGCAACGTATGAAAACTGATCTGGTGTGTCGGCCTGCGAAACTCTGCCAATGCCCAAAACTGTTTTCTTGTTATACTTCCATTTACAAAATCAGCCACATAATTCCAAATTGTATCGTTAGCCATTGGTCCTTCCACAATATCATATTCATGCGTTTTCCCAGATCTGCACTTTGCTACAAAATCCAACCATTCATCAGTTAGATTGTCAAATCTAAGGATTTTTAATTCAGGATTTTTTGTGTACTCATATTTATTTATTACAGGCTCTCCTTCTCCACGATTTGCCCATCTAACAGCCTGTTCTTTTAATTTTGTACAGTAAAATCCCCAAGAGAAATCTTTTGTGAACCTTCCTTTTCTGACTTCAGGATATTCCACTGTTTGTTTGCTCGCATGGTATAGAATCATATCTTTCACCTCTTAAATGCTAATAATTTATCCCTTTGACACTCTCCATGCCTAAAGACAGGGGATTTACTCCATATTATGTTAAAATATCATGCCAAAGTCAGTATATTAATAATTATATCTTGTTCACTTTTATTTAGCAAGAATTTTTATAAAACACGCCGCAATAAAAAAGCAGGTATGTCAATAGATAAAATTGAAGCACTGCCAACCGGCAGTTTTGAGAAAAATATCTATCAATATACTCGTTTCGGTTGACTTACATTTATTGATGAACTATACAAATCAAACTTCATATATTTGTAAATAATTACACTTGATTTAGTACAGTGTATATAGTATAATTAGTTAAAATACAGCTTTATAGGAAATGATAAATATGGCGATAAAATACAGCAAATTATTTGAACTGTTAAAAGAAAAGGACTTAACGATGTATTCGTTAAGAAAAAATAAAGTTATTGGAACAGAAACCCTTGAAAAGATGAGAAAAGGCGTAGGACATATAGATGACCGTTCCATAAATCATTTGCGTGAGTTTTTAAATTGTCAACCGGGCAATATAATGGAATATATCGATAAGTAAAAACGACTATGGAGGTAATTACAATGAGCAATAAAGATTTAGCAATTCAATTAATTAACCAAATGCCTGATTATAAGTTAGGCTATGCTGTTGCATATTTGCAGGGCTTATACGCTGACATAGCTACGGATGACGATGACATATTCTGTGCAAAGCTTATTGAAGATTATAAAAAAAGTGATGACAAGGGAGAGTTTGTCAGCTTTGAAGAAGCGGTAAAAATGTGCGAGGTAGATATAAATGCAGTACAAAATTGAGATTGATAAGCGAGCTGTAAAATTTATATCTAAGCAGCCAAAGCCACAGAGAGAACGAATATTAAGAGCAATATATAAACTGCCCGATAATGGCAATATTAAAGCTATGCAGGGATATGAGGGCTATTTTAGACTGCGTGTCGGTGACTACAGGATTATCTATACCGTTAATAATAATATTTTAGTTGTCCGTGTTATTGAAATAGGCAATAGAGGAGATATTTACAAATAACCTAAACCTTTCCTCAGATTTACATCAAACGGGTATGTCAATAGATAAAAATCGAGGCACTGCCAACCGGCAGTTTTGAAAAATATCTATCAATATACTCGTTTCGGTTGTTTGATGATACGACAGAAAATCCGGCACTGCTCCAAATTGCTATTGAGGAGCTTAAGAAGCTCAGCGATGACGATATGATTTGATTGTCGGGGAAATTACATAGATTGGCGAAAGACTAATAGAATGAGCAGCGATGCAGTAAAAACTGTGTCGCTGCTTTTTCAGTTTTGTTTAAAAACTATTGACTAATCATAGAAGTCAGAGTATAATAAACTCGTAAGTTGAAAACTCATAAGTTTAATAAATAGAGGGGCGTTTATGTTTTACTGTAGAGACAAGGAACTTCGTGACTTAAATAAAAGATATCAGAAAAACGATTTTGAGTGCATTGTTGTTTACGGGCGCCGCCGTGTTGGTAAGACTGCTCTTATTAACGAATTCTGTAACGGCAAGCCCACTATATTCTTCTCTGCGCTTAACGCTTCTTCCCAAGAAAATTTGGAAGCATTGTCTAAAGCAATATATGAAAAGGATCATCCAGGTGCAGAAACCGCACCGGTATATCCTTCCTTTGATGCTGCCTTTTCTGAGATAACTCGGATGGCTGAGAACGATAGAGTGATATTTGTCATAGATGAGTACCCCTATCTCGCAAAAGCCAACAAATCCATCTCTTCCCGTCTGCAACACATTGTTGATCATACATGGAAAAATGGAAAGCTCTTCTTAATTCTCTGCGGTTCTTCAATGAGTTTTATGGAATATCAAGTTTTGGGATATGAAAGTCCGCTATACGGAAGACGCACCGGACAGTTCAAAATACAAGCTCTGAACTACAAAGAGATAACAGAATTTAATTCCGGACTCAACAACGAGCAACAGGCATTGGTATATGGTGTTACCGGTGGTATCCCCCATTACATCAACAAGCTTGCGATAGAAAACGATATAGATGAAGCACTAAAAGAGAACCTGTTTAATACATCAAGCTATCTTTTTGAAGAGCCGGAAAATCTCTTAAAGCAAGAGCTTCGTGAACCTGCAATTTACAATTCAATAATAGCTGCAATTGCCGGCGGTGCATCACGGTCAAATGAAATTGCCACTAAGGTCGGTATTGAAGCACCCATATGTGCAAAATACTTGAAGGTGCTTCTTGGCCTTGGTATCTTGGTCAAGAAAACCCCGATTATCGAAAAGCCCGGAAAGAAAACTGTTTACGCAATCGGAGATAACTTCTTTCGTTTTTGGTATCGTTTTGTTCCTCAAAACATCTCGGCAATCAGTGCCGGTAGAATTGAGCGTATTTATGATTCGGTTATAAGCAAATATTTTTCAGATTATATGGGACTGATTTTTGAACAGATGTGCCGCCAATATTTGTTTCTTTACGCAGAGGACGTACCCGTTGTATTATCTGATATTGGGCAATGGTGGGGTACAGATTCCAAAGCAAAAAAGGAAGTACAAATTGATATTGTAGGAACTCCTGCTGAGGGCAATGCCTATATCATCGGCTCTTGCAAGTACCGTAGCAATCCAATTGGTATTGATGAGCTTGAACTGTTGAAACACTATGCAAGTGTTTTCGGTAAGGGTGATAAGTATTACTTCTATATCTTCTCCAAATCCGGCTTTACCAAAGGATTACAGGAGCTTGGCAATAAAGGTGAAGTTAAGCTTATCATACTGGAAGATATGTATAAGTGACATACTCCCATAGTCTGCGCTGTTGCATATTTGCTGGGCTTATACGCTGACATAACCACGGATGACGATGACATATTCTGTGCAAAGCTTATTGGAGATTTAAATCAGAGCAAGCTCTGCCAAGCTCGCTTGAAACAGTGCTTACGATAGATTGCAGCTTGCAAAGGGGAGCGTTAGCTCCTCAGTGTTTCAGTGGGAGATTACAACTCCCACTGAAATGATGAATGGCACCCGCCGCCTTAGTTGCGGGGACATCTTTGCATAAGTTATAAAAAAGTGATGACAGAGGAGAGTTTGTCAGCTTTGAAGAAGCGGTAAAAATGTGCGAATAAGCAAAAATAAAAGACGGATGCCTTAAGGCATCCGTCTTTTGGCGCGCCGGAAGGGACTCGAACCCCCGACCTTCTGATTCGTAGTCAGACACTCTATCCAGCTGAGCTACCGGCGCATAAGCGGCTGTTTTCAGCCGCAAGTAGTATGATAACACAAAGCGCTTGAAAAATCAAGTGTTTTTAATCTTTTTCATCAAAAAATGCAAAAAATGCTCTGTAAGCCATATAGACATCGGTTTTTGATACTATTTCAAACGGAGCGTGCATTGACAATACCGGAACTCCCAGGTCAACCACGTCTACGTTCATATTGGCTACATATTTGGCGATTGTTCCGCCGCCGCCGCCGTCAACCTTGCCGAGCTCTCCCACCTGCCAGAGAACGTCGTTTTTCTCAAGCAGCGCACGAATCTTGCCCATATATTCAGCCGAAGCATCCGAGGTGTCGTACTTTCCGCCGTGGCCTGTATACTTTGAAATGATAACGCCGTTGTTAATGTAGGAGCTGTTATTTGCTTCATAGGCGGAAGCATAGGTGGGGTCAAACGCAGCGCTCACATCTGCGGAAAGGCAGGTGCTGTTTGAAAGGGCACGGTAGCCCTCAACTCCGTCCTGCTTTGCAAGGTCATATATAAAGTAGCGCAGAAAATCGCTCTGCATTCCCGTGTTGCCGTCGCTTCCGGTTTCTTCCTTGTCGGTAAGATACGTTATGCAGGTTTTTTCGGGAATCTGAACGTCAAGAGCCGCCATAACCGCCGGATAAGCGCAAACCTTGTCATCGTGTCCGTAGCCGCCTATCATACTTGAGTCAAAGCCGATATCCCTTGACTTGAACGACGGGATAAGGCAAAGCTCCGCCGAGAGAAAGTCTCCCTCGCAGATACCGTATTTCTTGTTGAGAATTGACATTACGTTTAGCTTTACAAGGTCCTTTTCCTCATCCTTTGTATCATACGGGCGGGAGCCTATAAGCACGTTCAAATCCTCGCCGGATATTGCTTTTGCCAAAGGCTTTTTAACCTGCTCCTGAGCAAGGTGCGGAAGCAAATCGGTCACGCAGAAGCAGGACTCGTTTTCGTCATCGCCCCAGCTTACGTCAACAACCGTTCCGTCAAGCTTCACAACGCTTCCGTGAAGCGAAAGCGGAATTGTAGTCCACTGATATTTTTTAAGTCCGCCGTAATAGTGGGTTTTAAACAGCGCAAGATTGTTTGGCTCATAAAGCGGATTTGGCTTTAAATCTATGCGCGGAGAATCTATGTGCGCTATGGCAAGGCGCGCGCCGTTTTTCACTCCGTATTCGCCTATCACGGCAAGCGCTACAGCCTTATCACGGTTTACGTAATACACCTTGTCGCCGGCTCTGTATTCAGCCTCGGGATCGAATTTTGCAAAGCCTGCACTTTCGGCAAGACCTACGGTATATCGTACTGCCTCACGCTCAATGGGAGAGTTGTCGAGGAATTTTTTGTAGCCTACGCAAAATTCATCGGCTTTTTTAATTTCCTTTTTTGTCAATGACTTAACTCCCTTTGGTTCGGTCATCATAATTTTTTCTTTAAGCTTGGTTGTTTTTGACTTTTCGTCAGCCATAATTATCGTCCTTTCGTTTGTTTGAATAATATTTTCAAATGTTTAATTTTAATAAAACATCCTGCCTTTACCTCAGGCGGCGCCGGGAATAATATTTTATGAATAATATAATTTGATATACATTTCCTTTGCCGATTCAACCTTGTCAACATAGTCGCTTGTTTCGGAATAAGGTATTTCAATCAGCGTTTCTCCGTCGGAGCTGTACCGGCTGTCCTCAAGCCAGTCGCTTACTACAAAGCCTGCGTTATACGCAGCAACAGCCGAACGCTCGTCGCCGTAGTAATCATATAAATATTTGAGAAAATACGCTCCGTAGTCTATGCAGATTTCGGGGTCGAACAAATCCTCCTCTGTGTATTGTCCCTCTTCACCGCGCTTGGTTTGCAGCCATTCAAAGGACGACGGCATTATCTGCATTATTCCGCAGGCGCCGGCACTCGATTCGGCATCGGGATTAAAATTGCTTTCGGTCCTTATAACGGCATATATGAGCGACTGCTCCAGATTATAATCCTCGGCGGCCTTCTCGACATATTCGCTGTATTTTTGCGGATAGCTGTTCTCCAAAAAGTTTGTTTTTGTTTCCTCAAAGCAGTCGGAAGCAAAGAAAAACACAATTCCGCCGATAACGGCAATTGCAAATATTGATATAAACATTCTCTTGAATTTTTTTCTTTTGCGTGCCGCATTGCGTGAGCGACGGGACATTGAATCACCTCGGTACATTCGGTTTGAGCTTTTACGCAAAACTGTAAAATTTCAAATAGGCGGCTTGCCCCGTTTTTAACTCGGAGCAAAGCCCGATGTAAGCTCAATAGGCTTTATAAAGCTGCTCAAAGCGGCAAAAAGGCTTTTTCTAAGCTCCTCGGCGCTTCCGTTATTTTCAACCACAAGGTCGGAGTTTTCTCTGAAAAATTTCTCGCTGAGCTGTGCGTTAAAACGCTGAATTGCCTGCTGCTCCGTGATTTTGTCACGAAGGCAAATCCTCTCAAGGCGAATTTTTCGGTCGGCAACCACACTTACAACAGCATCGCAAAACACATCCGCATTGCTTTCAAACAGCTGGGGTGCGTCAAAAACTATTATATCGGCGCCGCTGAGCGCAGCCGATTTTGCCCTCTGCAAAAACAACGACAGCACAAACGGATGAACGAGTGATTTCAGGGTGCTGGTGCTTTCCGTTGACCGAACGGCTCTTTGAGCCAGCGCCTGTCTGTTTAGGGTACGGTCTTGGTTAATTATATCGCTCCCGAATACGGAAGCCAAAGTTTTTAGGTAGGGAGAGTCGGGCTGATACAGCTGTGCAGTCAAAGCATCGGCATTGATTACACAGACATTATTCTCTTCAAGCAGCCTTGCAGCGGTGCTTTTGCCGGCTCCGCTCTGTCCCGTAAGCCCTATTATTTTATATCTTTTCAAGGTCAATCACCTCAAAGCCTGCCGCGCGGATAAGTCTGTTGTATACCGCCATTCCCACTCCGGCGGAGGACGGAAGCCGAGAATACACGGTGCATATGCTCTCATCATCGTCAATTCTGCGAAGCTCGTCAAACAGCCTGTGCGCCTGCGCCGGGTAATCGCTGCGCCTGCCGAGTGAAAACGCTTTGACCTTTAAAAACGGAATATCCTCGTCGCAGCAAAGCGCCGCAACCTCATTTTCCGAATTTTTGTTTACATAGTCAATATACTCATCGTCACTGCATTTAAGAAGTATTACGTTCGCCTTTGGGGCATAGTGCTTGTATTTCATTCCGGGGCTTGCGGCAGCCGCTCCGTCTTTAAGCTTATGCAGTACGGCATCGTCAACGTCAACATCTCCGAGAACGGCTTGTATCTGTTCAAGAGTAACTCCGCCCGGGCGCAAAATTCTCGGAGTCCCGGCAGCGAGAGTGATAACGGTGCTTTCCACGCCTACTCTGCACGCTCCGCCGTCTATTACGGCATCAATTTTTCCGCCCAAATCATTTATAACGTGCCCGGCAGTTGTGGGGCTCGGTGAGCCGGATAAATTTGCCGAGGGAGCGGCAAGAGGGGTCTGCGCCGCTTTGATTAACGCCTGTGCAGCGGGGTGACCGGGCAGACGTATCGCCACTGTGTCAAGCCCTGCCGAAACCTCGTCGGGAATTACCCCGGACTTTTTCATTATTATTGTGAGCGGACCGGGCCAGAATTTGTCCGCAAGCAGCCTTGCGCTGACGGGTATTTCACGCACAAGACGGTATTTTTCAATCTCCGAAAAATCGGAAATGTGGACAATCAGCGGATTGTCCGCCGGGCGTCCCTTGGCTTTAAATATTTTTGCAACCGCCTTTCCGTTGAGCGCATCGGCGGCAAGTCCGTACACCGTTTCGGTCGGCATACCCACAAGTCCTCCGCTTCGGAGTATTTTTGCGGCTTTTTCTATATCGGACGGTGTATTTCCAAATAAAAGTGTATTCAAAACATTCACCTTGATTTACGCTTGGTTTTCCATACTTTCTTTTAGCTTTTCGGCACGGTCTGCCGTCACAAGAGCGTCGATTACCTCGTCAAGATTTCCGTTTAAAACATCCTCAAGCTTGTATAGGGTAAGTCCAATCCGGTGGTCGGTAATTCTTCCCTGCGGATAGTTATAGGTGCGTATGCGTTCACTGCGGTCGCCCGTGCCCACCTGAGACTTTCTGTCTGCGGCAATCTTGCTTGCCTGCTTATCCTGCTTTTCCTTGAGCAAACGGCTTTTAAGCACCTTGAGCGCCTTGTCCTTGTTTTTGTACTGACTGCGCTCGTCCTGACATTCAACAACCGTTCCGGTGGGAATGTGCGTAATGCGAATGGCGGAGCTTGTTTTGTTGATGTGCTGACCGCCTGCGCCGCTTGAGCGGAAGGTGTCTATCTTTAAATCATTCGGGTCAATTTCAAGCTCCACGTCCTCGGCTTCGGGGTGTACGGCAACTGTTGTTGTTGAGGTATGCACCCTGCCCTGACTTTCGGTTTCGGGCACTCGCTGAACCCGGTGAACGCCGCTCTCGTACTTAAAGCGTGAGTATGCGCCTTCGCCCTCAATCATAAAGGAAATTTCCTTGTAGCCGCCCAGCTCGGTTTCGTTTGCGTTGATAATCTCCGTCCTGTAGCCCCGCCTCTCGGCGTACATGGTGTACATTCTGAAAAGCACTGCGCTGAACAAAGCGGATTCCTCTCCGCCTGCGCCGCCCCTGATTTCTATGATTACGTTGCGTTCATCATTGGGGTCTTTGGGCAGGAGCAATATTTTTAGCTCCTCCGAGAGTCTTTCGATGCTCTGCTTTGCCTCGTCAAGCTCCGCCTGCGCAAGCTCCTTAAGCTCCGAATCCGTGCTTTCTTCAATCATCTCAAGGCTTTCGCTCTCTGTTTGAAGCGCCTTTTTGTATTCACGGTATTTCAGCACTATTTCCTCAATGGACTTGATTTCTTTCATTATCTTCTGATATTCTTCGGGGTTTGAAGCCACCGACGGCTCATAAAGCCTTTGGGTCAGCTCGGAATATCTTTTGTCGAAAATCTCAATTTTTTCAAACATAAATTCTACCTTAATCCGTAAGTAATTGTCGATTACTCAATTATTTTTTGATGTTTTTCTCGATTTTGTTTCTCGGAACCATAACCTCGTGTCCGCATTTTTCGCATTTGATTTTAAAATCCATCCCTATACGCAGAATTTTAAAGGTTTTGCCCCCGCAGGGATGCTGCTTTTTCATTTCCACACGGTCGCCCACATTAACCTTCAAGAAAAGCACCTCCGAACAAACGATTGGTTTTGCGGTAATTTCTGTTATTTAAATTTTATTATACAACAAACAAAAATAAATATCAACTGCGCCCACTCCGATACAAATTAAATGTCTTGTGCATAAAATACAAATAAAATTGATGAAAATTGCATATTTCAAATGAAGTGCGGATTTTATTCCGGACGCCTTAAATAAGTTGAATTCGGCAGGTCAATGTTGTATAATATTTGCGGAATATCACCGAGAAAAATATGCAGCAGACAATTTTCATTGCGAAAGGATGAGGAATTTGAGAGGACTTTATTCATCAAAAACGAAAATTCGCCATCAGATTTTTACCGAGGTGGCAAAGCTCGGATATGAGGGCGGCGATTATTCAAAGTTTGAAGCTTTGCCGTACAAGATTATTCCCGGAGAGATTTCTACATATCGCGAAAGCATTTTTCTTGAGCGCGCCATCGTGGGCGAGCGGCTTCGTCTTGCAATGGGGCTTCCGCTTCTTCCCGTTGACAAGCAGGTGCCCGTTTCAACCGGCGTTGAGGACAGTATGGTTGACGAAAAATTCTATGCTCCTCCGCTCATAAATATTATTAAATTTGCCTGCCACAGCTGTCCCAAAAAGCGTGTGTTTGTCAGCGACGGCTGTCAGGGCTGTCTTGAACACCCCTGCACCGAGGTTTGCCCCAAGGATGCAATCTCAATCGTTCACGGCAAATCATACATTGATCAGGATAAGTGCATTAAATGCGGCAAGTGCAAGTCGGCTTGCCCGTACAATGCAATAATCAAGCAGGAGCGCCCGTGCGCCGCCGCCTGCGGTATGAAGGCTATTCACAGCGACGAACACGGCAGTGCGGAAATTGATTACGACAAGTGCGTTTCCTGCGGAATGTGCCTTGTAAGCTGTCCGTTCAGCGCCATTGTTGACAAAAGTCAGATTTTCCAAACCATTATGGCTATTAACAGCGATGTTCCGGTATATGCGGCTGTTGCGCCTGCCGCAGCAGGTCAGTTCGGCGGACTTCCGTCAAACAAAATGCGCAACGCCTTTAAGGCGCTCGGCTTTGCCGATGTTGTTGAGGTTGCAGTCGGAGCAGACCTCTGTACGGTGGAGGAAGCTAAGGACTTTATGGAGGAGGTGCCCGAAAAGCAGCCGTTTATGGCTACCTCGTGCTGTCCTGCCTGGAGTATGATGGCAAAAAAATCCTTCCCGACAATTGCGCCCTACATCTCAATGGCGCTCACCCCGATGGTGCTGACAGGCAGACTGACCAAGCAGCAAAATCCCGGATGCAAGGTAGTGTTTATCGGCCCCTGCGCAGCTAAAAAGCTTGAAGCAAGCCGCAGAAGCATCCGAAGCGATATTGACTTTGTGCTGACCTTTGAGGAGGTTGCCGGAATGTTTTCCGCCAAGGAGATCGATTTTGACGCGCTTCCGGTTGACGAGGAGCCCCTTGCGTTCTCAAGCGCAGACGGCAGAGGCTTTGCCGTGAGCGGCGGTGTAGCCAAGGCGGTAGCCAATGCTGTTTCAAGGCTTGACCCCGAACGTGAGGTAAAAATAGCCAACGCCCAGGGACTTGACGAGTGCGCAAAGCTGCTGAGGATGGCAAAGGCAGGCAAATACAACGGCTATTTGCTTGAGGGAATGGCGTGCCCGGGCGGCTGTGTTGCCGGCGCAGGCACAATCAATGTTCCCGATAAATCGGCGATGGAGGTTCTGAAGAGCAAAAAAGAAACTAAATTTGAGGGCTCGGTTGATACTCCGTTTATTGACGATTTGTCAACGCTTGAAAATATGTACAACGAGTTCGACAGATACAAGGACGAATAAAACCGTTTACAGGTTTGTCTTATGCGGCAGGGGTTTTTATTTCTGCCGCTTTTTACATCCTCTCGCCGTCTAAGCGGCGGGGACGTCGGCGAATAGGTTGTATTGTAATAAAATAAATCATACTGCGATTGATGTTGAGGTGAATTTAAATTGAAAAGGATTATTTTAAATACGGTCCGCACGGCGGCGGCTTTGCTGTCGGCTGCTTTTCTTATATTGTTTATTGCGCCCATGGCAGGCGGAATTGTCAACATCGGCAACATAGCCGGTTCCCTGCTCTGCGTGTGGCTTTTCTGTATGAGCGTTAAGCCGGTGCATAGATTTTTGAAAAAAGCCCTGTGTAGGTTTTTCCTTTCACGTATGTTGTACCGCATTGTTAATTTTTGCTTTGCGGCTTTTGCAATTTACGGTGCAGTCGTCACCTGCGCAATGGTTTACTGTGCATCTCAGGCTCCTGCCGAAAGCTCCACCGCCGTTGTGCTCGGCGCTAAGGTAAAAAACAGCGGTCCGAGCGTTATGCTGCAGGGCAGAATCAACGCCGCAGACGAGTATCTTGAAGAAAATCCAGAAGCCTATGCCGTGCTGACAGGCGGTCAGGGTGACGACGAGCCCATGAGCGAAGCGCAGTCTATGTACGACGCTCTGTGCGGCGAGGGCATAGACGCCGAAAGGCTTTATAAGGAGGAAAGCTCCGTAAACACCACGGAAAACCTTGAATATTCAATGCAGATAATAGAGGAAAATAATCTGAACGGCGATATAGCCGTTGTTACGGACGGATTTCATCAGCTGAGAGTGAGGATTATCGCTAAGCAGCTCGGCATAAAAGGAAATGTCGGAGCTGTAAACTCCGACACCTCGCTTAAATATCTTCCTACGTTTGCTGTCCGTGAATGGTTTGCCCTGCCGTATCAGGTTCTGTTTCGGTAGCAATAACCTCCGAAATATCGTCAAAGGACTTGATGTGTATACCGCAGTTACCGTGAAAATCACTGCCTAACGGCTTGCAGTCGAGGGGATAAATCTCGTTTTCGGTCACATCAACAATCGGCGAACGCTTGTTTTCGCTGCTGCGTGACGGAAATTCCACGGGAAATCCCCCGGTTTTCTTTTCATCATTTTTCTTCATAATAAAAACCACCTTTTGTCTGAGGTGGTTTTATTATTTGCATTTTTTTGATTTTTATTATTTAAACCTTGCAAAAGTCTATCTGCGTCTTTCTGTAACTTCTATGCCTAATATATCCAACATTGTTTGATTTGAAATATATGTACTTCCGTTTTCTACAATAAAGGTTTCAGGATATAGCTTGTCCTTTAATCCTATTGTCAAATGAATATAATCAGAATTGTTTCGTTTAAAAAGTATGTATTTAGTAAATTGCAGTTTCGATTTAAAATTAAGCTTGTCTAAATCAAAGTCAACAATAATCTTGTTACTTTTATCAAAATTCAATAAATCGGGGATTATTTCAAAGTTTTTTATCCGACTTTCAATCAAATAATAATAATTGCTTTTTTTAATAATATTATCCTGTATTCTATTGTTTAATATGTGTTTATATATCTGATTCGATTTCTTTCCTTTAAGCTGTGCAATGTCACTTAGTTTTTCCAACCCCAAGAGATGATAAAAATTAGAAGCAGAAAAAAATATTGAAAATTGTATATTATTTTCAAGCCTAAATAAATATTCTTTATTTAGCAATGCATTGTAAAGCTCTGCACATTCTTTAACAGTATTCATATTTTCCTCAAGAATAAAGGCACTCCGAAATAATACCGAAGTGCCTTGTACTTTTGTAGTACGGTTTTCTTGCCTTAAAGACATAGTTGTAAATAAGGTTTACCGTAAACCCGTCCGGCACCTCCGCGCCAACCCATACAACGAGGAAGAACGCTTCAACGGTGAAATTACAAGATATATCTTGTATTATTATTATATTATATTTTCCGCAAAAAATATACAGGTAATCTCTACAAAAATAATAATATTTTTACTGCATAATTTACAACAATTCATCAATCAAACTGATTTTTCAGCGGACTCATTTAATTATTTTCTTTTATTGCTCAGGATTTTTGCGGCTTTGTCAATGATTTTATGCGCCGCATCCTTTTTTGACATAAGCTCAAGCTCCTCTGCGCCGTCGGCGGTTATCAGGGTGATTTTGTTCGTATCGGTGCCGAAGCCTGCACCCTTGTCGTTGAGATTGTTTGCAACAATTAAATCGCAGTTTTTTGATTTTAGCTTTGCTGAAGAGTTTTCCGCAAGATTGCTCGTTTCCATTGAAAATCCGCAAATTACCTGCGACTGCGACTTGTTTTTTCCGGCATAGGCAAGAATATCACGAGTGCGCTTTAGCTCAAGCGACATATCGCCGTCCTTTTTCTTGATTTTTTCGTCGCTCTTTTCTGCCGGCGTATAGTCCGCAACGGCGGCGGACATAATTAAAATATCGTTTTTATCAAGCTCACCGACAACCGCGCCGTACATATCCTCAGCCGATTTTACGTTTATTGTTTCGGCAAAAAGCGGCGGCTCAATATTAACCGGGCCGCTCACAAGAGTTACCTTTGCGCCTCTGTTTACGGCGGCTTCGGCTACGGCATATCCCATTTTACCCGTTGAACGGTTCGTGATGAAACGCACGGGGTCAAGCTCCTCAACAGTCGGTCCCGCCGTAACAAGAACCCTTGTTCCGGCTAAATCCTTTTCAAATTCAATCTCTCTGCGCAAATAAGCCGTAAGCACGCTTTCATCGGGAAATTTTCCTGCTCCGACCGAACCGCAGGCAAGACGGCCCACGGCAGGCTCGATAATCTCAAAGCCGTAGTCCTTCAGCTTCTTCAAATTATCCGATACTATCCTGTTTGTGCACATAGCCGTGTTCATTGCCGGAGCAACAATGACCCTGCAATTTGCCGCAAGCACCATTGTTGTGAGCATATCGTCGGCAATGCCGTTTGCCATTTTGCCGATTACATCCGCCGATGCCGGGGCAACAATAATTGCGTCCGCCTTTTGCGAAAGCGAAACGTGCGTTACATTAAATTCAAAATTTCTGTCAAAGGTGTCGGTAAGACATTTGTTCCCCGTCAGGGTTTCAAAGGTTATTGGGTTGATGAAGTTCAGCGCATTTTTTGTCATTACAGCGTGAACGTCGCAGCCCTCCTTGACAAGGGCGCTGACAAGCTGCGCGGACTTGTATGCCGCAATGCTGCCCGTAACTCCGACAACAACGGTTTTTCCTTTAAGCATAAGCTTGCTCCTTTTACTGTGCAGGCGCCGATTGACCCGGCGCTTACTTTACATATCCTCCAAACGTCCGTGTTTTTCATAGCACGTTATGCGCTTGGGGCGGTTGTCTTCGTCAACAAATACCACACGGGGAGAATAATCCTTAAGCTCCTCGTCGCTCATCATTGCGTAGGACATAATTATGATTTTATCGCCGGTCTGAACCTGACGCGCGGCGGCGCCGTTAAGGCAAATAAGTCCGCTGCCCCTTTCGCCTGCTATGGTGTAGGTTTCAAAACGGCTGCCGTTGTTAATGTCAACCACCTGCACACGCTCGTATTCGCATATATCGGAAAGCTCAAGCAGCTCCTCGTCAACGGTGATGGCGCCTACATAATCACGCTCCCCCTCTACAAC